>CAIPEB010000088.1 GCA_903863885.1 uncultured Planctomycetaceae bacterium
CTGAGCAGACGAGTACACGGACCGACGAAATTCACGGACTTTCGAGCTGACCGCACAAGGATGATTGCGAGAGGAGAGGAATGTCCAGGTGACGGGGGTGACGATGATGCGGTCAACAGTGGGGGGCGATCATGTCGAATTGGGTCGCCTTTGGCACGAATGGAGCAGGGTGGTCGCGATTGTCAAGCGCTCGCCTCACCGTTCGCATTTTCGAGTTTCTGATGAGGAATACGGCCGACTGCATTCGTTACTGCTGCGGTCGCTCGAACCGCATCGGATCACTCGCCCGGAGAGGGGGAGATGTGCCACTCTGTATGGCGAAATGGCGGAGATATGCCATCCGTGGGTATCGCTGGAATCGATTCGCAACGCGGATCGGCGAATTGTTCGCGATCTGCTGGATCGGACCCGCACCGTGGAACAGCAGTTGACCGGCGATCGCCATCTCAGGCGGGATTTGCTCATCGCGCTGTTGGTGGCGAGTTGTCTGTCCGTCAGTGCGGCCGTTTTTGCCTACCACAACCAGTTGGCGAAGCTGATGTGGGGCGATTCATCGCTTGGGGTCGAATTGCGGTCCGTCGGCTGGATGATGGTGTTCACGCTGCAACAGTTCACGCCCATACAGTACACGGCTGTTTTGACGCTTGCAGTCATTGCGATCGGAATGTGGATGATGTGGACGACCAAGACATTTTAACGGGGCGGGAATGAGCGATGCGCGACGGCGATAGGTCGGATTCGAATTCACAGGCAGAGCATATCATCTCGAGTGCCCCGGCGGTCGCAATCTGCGCTTGTCTGGGGGGATTGTTGCTGTTTGGCAATTGGTTGTTGCAGACCGAGACGGCCATGATTGTGTCGTTCGCGCTGCTGGGCGCGATGGTCCATCTATGTTGCGTTTCACTCAGGGAATGACCCTGCGGGAGGGTCGCCATGAAGATCACGACAGGCAAATCGAGGCGGGAGCGTCGCCGCAGGCGAGGCGCGGTGGCGCTGGAATTCGTCTTGCTCACGGGAGTGCTGCTGCTCCTGATCGTGGGTACCGTTGAACTGGGGCGGGCGATCATGGTGCGGCAGGTCCTGGTGAATGCCGCACGCGAGGGGGCGCGGCGAGCCGTCGTGCCCGGCGCCACAGATGCGGAAGTCGTTGAGATTGTCAATAACTACATGACCCATTCGGGGATTGCGGGGCAGACGATTCAGATCAGTCCGGCCCTGTCCGCTGCGGCGTCGCATCAGGCGGTAACGGTCAGGGTCAGCGTGCTGCACAGTCAAGTGTCATGGGGATTCACGAACTTGATATCCGGAAACGCCGCATTTGTCGCGGAAGTGGTGATGCGCAAAGAGTGAACCAAGGATGACGCTCCGGCCGAGTGGGCACGGTGGAACCGTCATGAGAGCCGTATTCATGAGAGCCAGGCGCAGAATTGACCGTGGTGAGCCCCGCCGGGGTTCGATGGCCCTGGTCGTCATCCTGCTGGTGATCCTGATCTTCTTTGCGATGGTGGCCCTGGTGTTCGACGTCGGGTACATCATGTCCACGCAGACGCAGATGCAGGCGGCTGTAGACTCCGCCGCTCTGGCCGGTGCCACGGAGTTGCTGGATGGAGTCGGCCGCTTCGCCACCAAGACGCCGTCGCAGGTCGAAGCAGCAGCGCGGCCGGTCGCAGTTCAGTTCGCGGGATACCATCCCAACGGAAACAAGGCGAGTTCCTACGCGGATCCCGCGCGCGACGTCACGTTCGGGCACGCCGCCTTCGACTCGGCGACAGGACGATGGACTCGGTCGTGGGGGACGGCTTACGCGCCGTATAACATGATCACGGTCACGCTGCGGCGCGACCAGGAGGGAAGTTCGCAAGCCGATGCGCCTCTGCCGCTGCTCTTTGCCCGCCTGATCGGCTTCGGCACTCAGAGCCTGGCCGTGGACGCCACGGCTGTGGTCATGCCGGCTAACGGATTCCGCGGCAAGGCAAACTCGATCATACCTTTTGCGTACCGCGACACGGCCTGGGCCCGATTGCAGCAGGCGCAGGTGTGGTACATGGTCCACCATTACATTCCCACGAATTCCGCGACCCCCGAGTTCCACTTGTTTCACAGCCAGAAACGGGACAACCAGGGCCAGCTTGTTTTCGATAAGAAGACCGGCCTGCCGGTCTACGAACAAGACGTCTTCGACAACTATGCGGCAAGTCCCGTGGACAAACCGGTGGCGACGGTGACGGATGGTTCGCCGGACGGTTGGCTCGAGGTGAATATGTATCCGCAGGCCTACGTGACGCTCGCCGCCGGCAACGCGGGCACGGTCGACCTGGGGGGCACCAACAACGCCGCCTCCGCATTGAAGGAGCAGATCCTGCACGGTCTGAGCGCTGAGGATTTTGCGGCAATGGACGCCCAGAACCAGTTGACCGACGGTGCATTCATTCTGGACGGGGCGTCCTCCGTGACCGTCGCGGCGAATTCCGACACGGGAATCAGCGGAGGCCCGATTGACCAGGCCTTTCAGCAGATTATCGGGCATTCGCGCGTGATGGAGATCTTCACAGACCCCTTGTTGGGAAACAGCGGTGGCACCGTCTATTTTCCGCTGACGCAGTTTGCCGGAGTACGAATTCTGAGCGTGAGGTTGCAGACCCCGGACAAGTTTATTTATGTGCAGATGGCGCCGATCCTGGACGGCAACGCCGTGGCCGATCTCGATGCGGGCGTCGGGGACAATACCACGGTTTTTGCGCCGCTGATTCTGATTGAGTAATTCGGGCCGGCTTTCCCAAGGAGGTCGTGCGGTTCAGTAGTGGTTGTGCCGTCGTGATTCATGCTTCA
>CAIPEB010000089.1 GCA_903863885.1 uncultured Planctomycetaceae bacterium
ACGGCGCAGAGCACACGTAACAACGGACCGGCCGAAACACCCACCGGCTCAGGACGCCGCCCCGTCCATGGCTATCCCGCCGCCGGGCTTCGCCCGCGGCCTACCATGGTGCTGCTGTACGCTTACGACCTACCGTGGGACGACTCGCTGCCGGGCGAGCGTCAGATCGATACGGCAACGGGGACCGATGGCAGACCGCCCCCCCGAAAGTCTAGCCGAGAGCTTGTACCAACTATTGACATTTCTGGTACGAGCGAGTCATTTCCTGACAATCCAACCACGGTCGCCGCTTCGCCAAGAAATGAAAAAACCACCGAGAATACGAGTGTTTTCCCGATGGTTTGTGCAGAGCGGGCGACGGGAGTCGAACCCGCGACATACAGCTTGGGAAGCTGCGCGGGTGTAATTCCAAGTGAGACGGGCAAAGGACTTACGGAAACGTCCGCCGAGTGTTACACCAGCGGTTACACCAGCAAGGCGGGAAACGACAACGCCGCCGACCTTGAACGGCTCGCCGACGCCCTTATCGCACGCTTATCCGCGACCGAACGCCGCCGTTTGGCCGCGATCATCACACTAGACCGTTTAGACGGAGATAAATCGGATGGCAGAAAATCGTCGTAATTCAAAGGGAAGGTTCGCGAATGGAAATCCTGGCGGTCCCGGTCGCCCTCGTCGGTCCGTGGAAATTGAGTACCTCGCTCGCCTGAGCGACACCATTACCTTGGAAGACTGGGGTCAAATTGTTGATACAGCCCGACGACGGGCAATTGCGGGTGATCCAAGAGCCCGGGACTGGTTGGCTCGATACTTGCTCGGCCCGTCACCGCTCAGTCTGACACGGCTCGCCGCAATGGAACGAAGCGGCATTTCGGATATCGGCGGAAAACTAGTTGAAAAAGAAAAGGCCGACGATTGGTTCTATTCGGCGCTTGAACAAGTTTTTCGGGAAAACCCTAATCCTGACGAGGAGTAATAAGCGTCGAGTACTCAGGCGATGCTCGTTCAAACCTGATTTCAAGCAGGGTTCTTGCATTGCGACGTCTACTTGAGTTCGCAGTCTTTCAGGATAACGTACCCGCTTCGCCCCTCGCATTTCCCCTGAATTGTACAATTTTGTGCTGGCCGCAGTTTAGAGAGTTCGTCTTCCCATTCCTCCTTGAAATAACACAAGATACTGACAAATTCGATTTCACTATCTGACACCAACGTCACTGAGATTGAATCAGGTAGAACGTCCCGGTTGACGCTCTCGACGCTCCCCT
The DNA here is from genome assembly GCA_903863885.1 of uncultured Planctomycetaceae bacterium. Classification (GTDB taxonomy): domain Bacteria; phylum Planctomycetota; class Planctomycetia; order Pirellulales; family Pirellulaceae; genus CAIPEB01. The sequence goes on from CAIPEB010000089.1 coordinate 1,266, forward strand.
TGATTCGCAAGATCCTGCCCTTGTATCTCTTGTCAGCGGCTAGGTGATTCTCGCGATACTGCCTGGCCAACTCGTTTGCTGTGACATCGACTGCCGAGGACGAGGTTGTTTGCGACCGGATACCCTTGTTTTTTCCCTCGTCTTTGTTCTTTCTACGTGAACTGTCACTCAGTGAATCGCCAGACATGGCACGATCCAATTCGTCGAATACCTGACAAGCTTCGCTGATGACTTCCGAGAGCTTAGTTTCGGCGTACACTTCGATTTCTTGGGGTGTTTTCCTGCCTACCTTGCCCTCCGCGTCCCGAAAACCCACTCTTAACGCCTCGGAATACTGCGTCTGAGCCCACTTCCGAAATTCGGATTTCGTCACTTTGAGAGCTTGTCTGCACCCGTCCTCCAATTTCCGCAATGCATCCCTCGGCATATACTGGTCCTGACGGAACTCTTCCAGTTTGGCCGGAATTTCTCTCATCGGGACCCCTGGTAGGTCTTCGCGGTCCATCAACACAAGAATCTGCTGCTCAATTTTGCGTTTGCATTCGCGCATCGAAAGGTCAACCTGAGTTCGAAGTGCCGCCAACTCGCTATCGGACCAGTCTTCCGTCGGTGATTGAGAAAGCGATTTCCCAGCGTTGTCTACGGTTTTGACCGGCATTTCGCCGCCCAAGCGTGGCGAGGGCGAATTAGCGGGCTCACTCGCCGTCTTCTTTGCAGCGGTTGCGGCCGGCATTACGCCGCCCCCCTGTGGCGAAGGCAAATTAACCGATTCAAGCGACGTTTCCTTTGCATTCGCATTTTGTTTGTCGCCTGTCACACCCGCGTGAAATCCTTTTGGAGGATTCCAGAGAAGAAAAGCAAAAAAAAGGGTGCCAGAAACGGCAATTCCAAGAAGGAAGAGGGTAATCCGAGAGTTCTCTCGAAAGAAGTTTGCGACCGCCAAACTTGCGGTTGACGCCTCTGTCACTCCCCTCAACGGGCGCTCGATATTACCCTGTCCCGTAGTGCGGTCTAATGATGCGACAATAGCATCGCAGGGTTCACGCGGGGGGAACTGATTGACTGATGGAATCGTCAACCTATTTCCGCAGGAGCGGCACTTGGCCATTCGTCCTGAAAGTTCCTCTTCAACGCGAAACGCTTTCCCGCAATTTGGACACGAGAACTCCAGCATCGCTGCCACTCCGTGTCATCTTGATTGAGTGCCCCACAACATCGTACACATATAGTGCAACCAGCGTCGGACTGCCAGCTTTTTTTCGGACGGCTTGCCGGGTCGGGACGACCCGTGGGCGAGGAAAGGCGAATCCATGTCCCCCTTGTGCGCCCTGTCCAAGTTCAACGAAAAGCTCTTGGAGTGGAACACCCAAAGTCCGAGTGAAACCGGGGACGTCGTGGAGATTGTCGGGCCGGGACACCCATTGCATCTCGCGGGGGCTGACCTGCAACGCCATTACGGCAAGACGCTGCCACAGCCGGCGCTAAATCATTGGAAGGTATTTCTCCGCGCCACTCGAAGTGAAGACGAATTGCGGGCTCAGACTGAATTTGAATGGCTACTGAAGTGGGTGGGCGGCGAACTAGAAAGGGTGGCAGCGATCGCCGACCAGGGGACTCAACAGAGCGAAGGGAGTGGCGCGGCCGAACCGCCGAAAGCAAAGAAACGACGGGGACGCAAGCCGGATACTGACGCTGCCTTTGACAAGCGAATAGCCGATGCTTGGAAGACGGGAAGCTACCGCAATACCGACGAACTCGCCAGAGAAGTCGGCGGGGGGGTGACCGGCCGCCAAGTCAGACTGGCGCTTGACCGGCACCGACACCGCAAGACACGTCGGAATAATTCGCGCCGCTGAACGCCGTCAAGACGCAAGGATTATTCCGGCGCGGATTTCGACGGGTGTCTTTCTCGGACATTGCATAGGGTTTCTTGTCTCGCCCCTGGAATAATTGCCCTGGAATAATTCCGCTTCCGTTCCGGGGTTGATACTCGCATCAGCGCAAGCACGGTGCTTGCCATCTCTCACCTGATGCGAGGGCATCTCGAATGACTGCTACTCTTTCGCCGGCTCGCCGGCTTGCTGACGCTCGACAGATTGCGGCGCTGCTGAATGTGTCAGCTCGACACGTCTTCCGGCTGGCGGACGCCCGCAGAATGCCGCGACCGCTGAGGCTTGGTTCCGCTGTCCGCTGGGACCTCGACGCGATTGACGAGTGGATACGCACCGGCTGTCCCTCGTGCCGAGAAGGACGCCCACAATGACCGCCACCGACACACCGGGCGGACTGTACGCGATATCGACCGCCACCCGATTCGCTGAGGCTGAACGCCGAAAACAAGAACGGCTGGACCTGCTACCAACCCGCCGCGCGGTCTACGTCCGCCGTGGGCAGGGGGCGCTACAGACGCGTCCACTCGCCGCCGACACTGCGACCGTAGATGACTTGGCGGCCGTGGTTGGACTGGCGCCGGGTATCGCCGGGCGTCGTATTGACGCCGCGTTGGGACCGTCGGCAATTCGAATTGACAATTGACCAACACGAAGCCCCGGCGGCGGCAACCGTCGGGGCTTCTTTCTGACTCAAAAGGAACTCGATTTATGGAACGTAGGAGTTTGTCTGACATTCTATCGAACGGAAGCGGAAACCGTATCCGCGATTTGTGGCGCAACACCGAAGCCGCCGGGGAACTCGAAGTCTTGCCGGCTGGCGAATACGTCGCGCACATCGTTTCTGGGGACCTACAGGCGAGCCGGTCGAATTCGACACCGGGCTACAAGCTGTCGTTCAAGATCTGCGAGGGACCGCACGCCGGGCGCCGCTTCTGGCACGATTTGTGGTTCACCGGACCTGCGATGCCACAAACGAAACGGGACCTGCAAAAGCTGGGGGTTACCGACCTCGAACAGCTTGAACGACCGCTACCGCGCGGTATTCGCTGTCTCTGCAAGTTGGTGGTCAGGACCGACGATGACGGCAATACCCACAACCGAGTACGTTCGTTCACGGTAGTTGGAATCGACGCACCGGAAATCGACTCATTCGACCCGGCCAACGAACCGGTTGTCGGGATACAGGAAGAACGTCCCGAAGCGGAAGCCGGCAACGCGAATGCCGGCGAGTCGTTCTGATGCGGAGGGCGATGCATGACTTCGACGGCTCCCTACGGATACCGCATTGTCGGTTCGTGCGAGAACAACCGGCTTCTCATCAACTGGGGCGCCGCCTTTCTCGCCTACTCTGAATGCGACAACCGCGCCGAGATTGAACGAGAAGCGTACCTTTCCGCGTTCACCTTCGGCGCGGACTTCCGCGAACTGTTGAAATCGACCGGCACGCCCCGTGGCTTTGCGGGTGCTTGCGGTTCCCCGTGGCTCTGGTTCGACATTGACCGAGACGGGAATCTTGACCTCGCGACGCTCGACGCTCGAAGGCTTGCCGCTTCGCTGGTCGAGCGGTATCGGCTCGACGGTGACGAATTGTTGCTGTTTTTCTCCGGCAGCAAGGGGTATCACGCTGGCTTGCCGCTGGCGCTCTGTGGTTCACCGGGACCGTCCGCCGCTTTTCATTCGATCTGCCGGCAACTCGCTGAACGGCTCGCCGAGTTGGCTGGGGTTGCGGTCGATGCTTCAGTTTACGACCGAGTGAGAGCCTTTCGGGCGCCGAATTCTCGCCACCCGAAGACCGGGCTTCACAAACGACGGTTGTCGTTCGATGAACTATTGCACCTGAAGACCGACGTAATCTTGCGGCTCGCCGCCGAACCCCTGCCGTTCGACCTGCCGGAACCGCCGGCACCGAGCGACCGAGCGAAAGCCGATTGGAACGAATCGAGCGAAGCGGTTGAGCGGTCCCACGCCGCGCATCAGGAACGCCGGGCGAACGGAACGGCCAAGCTGACGCGCTCGACAATGAGCTTTATTCGAGACGGCGCGGGAACCGGGGACCGTCATCGGTTGCTGTTCAGCGCCGCCGCAAACCTCGCTGAGTTTGGCTGTCCGCCGGCTCTGGCGCATGCGTTGTTGACTGACGCCGGCTTAGATTCCGGCTTGCCGCCGTCCGATGTACGACGGCAAATCGACTGCGGACTGCAACACCGAAACGCAAAGGACTCCCCATGCCAGCAAAATACAACGCCGCTTCCGACTTATTCGACCGATGGCGCGATGAACTGCTGACCGGGACGCCGCCTGTCCGCTACCCCGTGGGGGCCGGCTTGCTCGAACGAATCGAAATCGGACCGGGACTTGTCACGCTGTTCGGCGGTCCACCAGGGGCCGGCAAGACGGCTTTCGTCATGCAAGCCATTGTTGACGCATTGCGGCTCACACCGACACTTCGGGCGCTGGTCTGCAACGTGGAAATGTCCCCTTCGGTCCTACTCGACCGGCAGCTTGCTCGATTGTCCGGCATCGACGCCGAGACGATACGACGCCGGCAGCTTGACGCTTCGCACGCCGACCGACTCGATCA
>CAIPEB010000090.1 GCA_903863885.1 uncultured Planctomycetaceae bacterium
GCTTTCCGGACCGCGGCTACGTGGCCGTGGTGCGTCCACATGGCGAACGTGAGCCCCTGGAAGTCTTCATCCCGCACGACGCGTCAGGCCTGACGCTGTGCGATCAGAGGAGTTGATACCGATGGACGCAACCCCCGGTGCGAACCTTCATGATTCGAAACGACGCAACTCGACATCGTTCAAGGTCTGCTGGAGTCAACTGGCTGCCCGGCAACCCCGACTGCGCGACCTGGAGCGAATGGCTGAGAACGACCACCAACGCAATCTGGACTTTTGGACGGGGTGGCATGGAATCGGAACAGAGTTGCGGCAACTCGTCGGGCCGCAAGCAAGCACCGCAGATAAGAGCCTGCAGTCTCAGGAGGCTTTCGAGGTCGCGTATTCGCACCTGTTTCGGCGGTTCTGGAAGGGACGGCCGTAATCCCCGGTGAATGGGACCACGTCGATCGACGAAGTGGAACGTCAGCGATTGTCAGTGCGGAATTTCAAAACACCAATTCGAAACTGGAGACTTCAATGAGCAACTCGCTCGAAATCGTCAGCCTGTCACGCGAAGGCGGAATTGTGCAGATGGTCCTCAAGGACGGAGAGGTAACGCGAAGCCTGTCGTGTGCGGCCGAAGTGGCCGAAGACCTCGGCAAACTGACGCAGCTGATTGCCGGCGATGGGAAGCGGTCATTCAGCCTCGACGTCGCTTCCTGGAAACGCTGCCTGTGTGCCGCCGGATGCGATGACCAGGTCATCACTGGCGTGCCGCGATTGGAGTGCGGGACCATCGAGGCGGTCGCACCCCCAACATGACAACCACATCACCCCCCATAGGTTTGGTGGGTCCTTCCCCCGACTTTTGGCGGGTGTGCCCGACGGGAACAGGCACTTTTCTGCACAGACACTTTTTGTTCCCCCTCACATGAAGGGTAAAGACATGCCCACCGACAACGAGTTGCTGATCGACATCCTCGCGGCGACGGACGCGATTTTCGCTCCGTTGCGGCAAGCGGACTGGAAGTCCGAGAACGCCCGTTCGATCTTTCAGCGGGCACAACGTTTCTTCAGCTGCGGGGTTCACTGGACAAGCGGAGGAACGTCGGCCAAGCGAAAGGCGAGCTTCAATCAAATAGCCCGTCTTAGTGCTGAATCACGCCTGGAGCTCTTTCCGCCGCACGGTCTGCGACTGACCGATCAAGCGGAGTGGAACGCCCGCTCGCTGTGCGGGCTCCCCGGACTCGACGCGTCTTTGAAGCTCGTGGATCGCATTGAGAAGGCCGGGGGCTTCCGGGTCGAAGAGAACACGCTTGCCAGAACCGAATACGGCAGACCTGGGGTTACCGAAAAGCTCGTCGCCATCGAGTACCAGGCCGCACCCGCATTGGCCCGCGGATGGCTCGTCGCCGAATCGAATCGTTCCGGGCATGTGGCCTACAGCTGCCACCGGTCGCCGGCAGCGAATCGAGTTGGTGCTGAACTCCCCGCGTCGGATCCGGAGATGCGGAAACGCTACGAGGCCAAGTTCCGTGAGTTCCGGCACGAACTGCGATTCGCCGAACCGCTCGATGATCGGGACATCGCCCCGATTCCGCTCCCTATCGGTTGCGTACCAAAACTCTACACCGTCGCCATTACCGCCCCATGCGGACTGTGACTATGAACACCAGAGATGCCATCGCCCTGACAAGGACCATTGCACCCGATCTGCGATTTGTGCCGGTCTACTTGTTTCGATCATCGCAGGCGTTTCCGCGTGCCCTCACACCGTTTGGTGCGTTGGGGTACACCGGCCCATTCCTGGACGTCACCTGCAGAACCTGGTTGGGTTCCTCGTGGCGAGGGCGGGGCGCCGCGATCTTCGTCAACGACGTGGCCATCGACGAGTATTGCAGCGACATCGGGATGGATCCGCGTCAGAAGTTTCTCGGCACGTTCCTGCACGAAGTTGCACACGTTCTGTCGCGAGAAATGCAGCTGTCTCCAGTCACCGACTTCCAAGCCGAAATGATGGTGACACTCACCGAACGATGGGTGGCCAGCCCAATTTGTGTCCGACAAGCTCCGTGGATTGGTCACGATGCCGCGTGGCTTCGCATTCTGTTGCATCTGCTCTACCGGGCGAATCAAGAACTTAACGAACGCATTCCGCTGAGCCTCGCTGTTCCAAACGGGAATTACGAGCTCAACACGTACGGCTTCGCGATCGACATCGGCGATGAGCCTGAACGGCTGTCGCACTTGAGCCTTGCCGAGATTCAATCTGTTTCCCCGCCTGAACCGTATCGCGAAAGATGGCTGCGTGAGACGCGGCAGTGGTTCGATCACTTGCCGGACCATGAACTATCTGATCTTGAAACGCTGGCGTGTGCCAAGCGATTGTTTCCCGTTTCTCAAAAAGGAGGATCGAAAGTGGTAACGGATCTGCTGGAAAAAATTCGCCGGAAACTGAAGGACAATGCGGCGAAGGCCGAATCGCGATTTGCAAAACTCGCGGGCCAAATCGCGGACGGAACGGAACCGCCTTTGGCGACCGTCTCGGAAACTCTGGCTGATTCAGGCAAGACGGTGGACGACCTCAGCCAGAAGGTCTCCGATATCCGCCGTCGACGTGGTCTGCAGGCCGCGATGGAGAGATCGAAAGAGCTCGAGCAGGAGCGTTCGCAGATTGCCGCGAAGGTGGCGAAAGCCAACCAGGATCTCGAGGCGGCTGAAAGACGGCACAACGACGTGACCTGGCCGCTTCAGATTCGCATTGACGAACTAAACGCGGCGATCGCGGAGGCCAACAACGCCCGGCAACAACTACTGGTCTCCTGCAACGACGCGGAGCTTCTTGCCCAATTGGACGAAGTGTCGCGTGAATCGGAGAAATGCGTTGCCAGCCAGGCCCGAGCCCGTGGCGAGATCGAGCGATTCAAGGAAGAACTCGACGGTCCGCGTGGTTTACGGTCGCATCTCAAGTACGAGCGAAACGCTGTCACCGAAGACGACGTTCGCCGGGTCGAAGGGTTTCTCCGCGACGCCGAGCAGCAACTTGCCACGCTGCAGTCCGAAGCCGCTGAATTGAAAGCCAAGCGGCAGCGGATCGAGGGCCTGATGATCGACGCTTGATTCATGTCGTGTCTCGCGTCCGGCGACCGCCTTGAGCCATTGGGCGGTTTGCCGGCGCGAGTGCGACTGCCGCCCGTTGCGTGCGGTAACCCATCCAGGACGAATGATCCTTACCACCTTTGCGAAAAGGGACAAACGCCAATGAAAACGAAACAACCAAAGATCGACAGCAATCGGAAGCGGGCGAAGCTGTCGGATTTCATCGCTCGTGGCACGACAACCTATTCCGTGGAAATCGATCTGATTCGCAATGAATCGATAATCCATTGGATCGTGCTGCTGACGCAGGAACTGAAAGACGCGATGGCAGCGGCGAACTATCTCGCCGAGTCGTTCAACGCGGCCGCCGCGGACTGGTTTGACGGAAACGTCATCACCAACGATCAGCTGCTGAAAGTGTCCGTACTGAAGTATTCCCGAGGAACGCTGCTCGATTTTGTCTACGATGTGCAGCCGGTCAACGCGTTCTGCCTGCCGGAAGATGACGACCAGGTGTAACCAATGACGGCCACAGCCGGGCGAGTCGCCGAACGACGCGGAAACTTGCCGCAAGGTTCACGAGCACAGCGATGTTGACTTCGAGTTTGGTGGTCGGCTATGCTCGTGGCGGATCGAGGTTGCTCGGTCCTGGGCTTAAGAACCCAACGTAGACAGGTGGCAATCTGATGTTTTCGATCAGAGCGGGAAGGCCCGCTAGCTTGGGACTGCGCAGAAGCTGTGATCCGGACAGCCGGGGAGCAAGGCGCAATCGGACGCGTCTACGCGTCTTCTTAACCGAGTTGGCGGGCCTTTCCGTTTCTTGTTGCGCCCACGGCGCGGAGGAAGCCACATGCGAGCCTCTCGACTCATGTTCGCAGGCGACGAGATTCTGAAGCACGCCAGCGAGATCACGGTCCGTCTAGTACGAGTGCAGGGACAGGTTGCCTTGCACTACGAGATCCACGGCAACGTCAACGATCCGATCTGCGATCGATTCACTCAGGGCGATGACGAGGACGACGACTGCGACGTGCTGGAATCGCAGCCCGAGGTCGACCCCCACGAGCTGGCCCGCATGCTGCTGGGCGCCATGCAGCCGGCGAAAGGGGGTGCCGTATGACTCCAGAAACCGTTCTGGATTTCTTCCACCGAGTTAGCGCCCGCAAGCGATCACTCAGCGCGGTCACCATCGACCAGTATTCCAGCTTTCTGCGGATCATCGAAAATGCGATGGGGCGTCAGGTGCTCATCGATGAACTGACAGAAACGATGATTCGCCAGTGCACGGAATGGATGATCAAGCAGAAATACACGCTGTCCTATCAGCGAGTCTGCCGCGATGCAGCGGCCAAGGTGCTCTGCGACTACGCGGAACAGACGCTGCGGCAATCGGTCAGCGAAAACCCGTCCCCTGAATGGCCGCTGCTGTTGTTCCTTCGCGATGTGTACGAAGTCGAACGGAATATCAAGCCCTGCACGGCGAGACGCTACGACAAGTCAATCCGGACGTTTGGCGAGTTTGTGGGGCATCCGGTACGGCTGAATGAACTCAACGACAACCTGGCCTCCCGTTGGGTGAAGTGGCTGGGAGACGGGGGAGCACGTCCCAAGACGGTTCACGGATTGCGACGCGACGTCCTGACGGTGTGGCGGCGCGCGGCGAAGATGAAACTCTGCCAGCCGCCAGGTGATGATATCCGCCAGGTGAAGATACCGAGGCCGATCCCGGATGCTTGGAGCGTTGAGGAACTGTCATCCATCGTCAACGCCTGCCAGCGGATCAGCGGTTTTCTCAGCAACGGATTGCCGAGATCCAGGTACTTCCGCTGTCTGATCGAAGTTACCTACGAAACGGGCTTGCGTCGTTCGGACGTCCTGCAGCTGAATGTGTCCGATTTCAACGAGAACTGGATGATTTCGACCATCCAGGACAAGACGCTCGACGGCCATGTGTGCTCCGTGTCGGCCGAGACGGGCAAACAGTTCATGTGGCTGGCGGATCGGCTCAAGGAGTGCGGGGATAAGCATTGGTCGCAGCCGCTTCGCTATCCCGGCAACATGCGTCGTTGCTACGCGGTCCTGACTCGCATCCGGAAACTGGCAGGCATCACCAGCCGCGGAGCGCTGCAGAAGCTCCGCCGCACCGGGGCGACCTATGTCGAGTCGCAGTACCCGGGCGCGGCAATGCGTTTCCTGGGGCACCGCACGCCCGGTCTGGCGTACAAACACTACGTTGATCGAACCAAGCTGGGCCCGCCGCCGCGTCCGCCGGCATTGGTTCTTTCGCTGTCATCCGTGGAACAGAAAGGGGGCACGCCATGACAACGCAACTCACTCGCAGACAAATGCTGTTCACGGCCGCCGCACCTCTTTCGGCCGGCGTGATTGCCGCCCCTTCGAAGCGATCGCCAAGTCTCGTCGAGCTGGCTCCGCTGCTGGCAAGCGCTGAAGCCGAATCAAACGATGGCTGCGGGTATGTCCGGCGGTTCGGTGCGATCCAGTGGAAAGAGAACGTCGTCATGTTGTACGCCAGGTGCGAGGTCAACCTGGCGGAACAGTTGCTCGAGATGGTCGGACGAATCACCGAATCGCCGCTGGCATGTTCGTGGGCACGTACCGGCGGGGCGTGGTGCCTGTTCGTCAACGGAGACTTGCCAGCAGTTCGCGAACGACTGGCGGCCATCGTTCCGCCCGGCTGGCGTCAATCAACGGATCGCGTCGCCAGTGTCTGCTGGGGCGATCCGAAAGGAGGTGTGGCATGACTGGATTCAAACAGAAGCGTATCAGCCACGCCCGGGCGAACAGCCTGGTTCGCTATTTTCACCGCCATTTCTATCCGGACAAGCTGGCCGACAAGTCACCGCACACGCCGACGCAGTACGAGCGGGCAGTCACGAAACTGTGTCAGTACGCGGCCAGGGATATCACCATCGGCGAAATCAACGAGCGGATCCTGGACCGTTTCGCCGAATGGTGCATCACTTCCGGCATCGCCTACGAAACCGCCAGGAAGTATCGGGCGTACGTCCGAGCCATTGTCAGGCATGCTCGCCCTGGAATGTGCCCCAAGCAGTCGGGACGCAGGCCGCACGAAGAACCGCCCGGCGACGATCCTGAGGCGGAATTGAAACCCGCCGGATCGCTCTGGGAGTTTTTCGAGACCAAGTATCGCCGCCAGCGACTGGCCGGAGGCACTGAGGGACAGGGGCAGCAAATCGAGATTGCAATGCGGCGATTGTGCAAGCAACTGGGCCGAGCAGCGATGCTCGCCGATCTGACGGACGAACTGATCCGCGAGCATCAGGCGTGGATGCTCGACGACGGATACAGTCCGAAGACGGTCAACAGCGCCTGCGGGCATCTGCTTTCGGTCTGGCGATTCGCGTATCAGTTGCGAGCGATCCAGGAACTGCCGAGAGTGGCGAGGATTCGGGAATATCAGCGGCTGCCGGTCGCGTGGAAGCTGGATGAATTCGAGCGACTGTTGGACGCCACCAACACGCGCCGCGGGATGTACGGCGATGTGCCGGCCGCTCAGTGGTGGCGGGCCTTGCTCCTGGTTGTGTACGACACGGCGATCCGCTGCCGAGCGGTGCTGTCGATCGAGCGGTGCCACCTAGACATCGAAACCGGCTGGCTGATGGTGCCCGCCGAGAACATGAAGGCACGTGTTGAGCAGCGTTTCAAATTAAGCGACCAGACGACAGAGGCGGTGCGGGCGATCTGGTTTCCAAGACGTCGATTCCTATTCCCGCACAAGTCGCGAAACTGGTTCCACCGGAACTACGGCCGCTTGCTTGAGGCAGCCGGACTACCGAGGACCGCGAGGGACCAACTGCACAAGATCCGCAGGACAACCGCGAGCATCGTCGCGAAAGAAGTCGGCATCGCTGCTGCGGTGCGTCTGCTGGGGCACTCGACCGAGACGGTGACGAAGAACTACATCGACCCGACGTTCATCTCGACGCATGAAGTTGTCGAATCGCTGCCGCGACCCGTCACCACGAAAGGGGGTGCGGAATGATGCGAATCCAGCGATTCCTGGATGAAGTGATGATGCCGGCACGTCTCGCCGACGCAGCGTCTGGAACTCGCCGCAAGTATCAGACAGTCGTCTCGAAGTTCAACGAGTACCTCGGGCATGACGCGGGCCTCGATGAACTGTCGGCGGATTCGATCAACGTGTTCCTTGCCTGGTTGGAATCCGAGGGCATGCGGCCTGAACGCCTGCAAGTGTACCGCACCGTGCTCAGGACGATCGCCAGCGACGCCCACGAGCGAGGACAGCCAACCGGCCCGATGACGGCCACGCAACGCGAGAGACGCCGTCAGAAGCTGCAAAGGGCACTCCGCGGACCGAAAGCCAAGATCAAGCGAAGGATCGTCCGGGCTGCCGCGTTGTTCGCCAACGGCCTGACACTCGAGGAGATCGGCGAGCGGCTGGGAGTCACCGCGCACGCAATCCACAATTGGCGGGGTCGCCATCGCGCCTTCTGGGATTCGGCCTACAACGCAGCGATCAAAAACACGATTGAAGTGGTCATGCGGAAGGCCGATGGGAATGCAAAGAGTGTTCCGGATGCCGGCTTTTTTGCGCAAACCAATCGTGCGGAAGTGGCGCTTCAAGCTGCCGGCGAGTCATTGGTAAGACCTCCGGACAATTCCCAATCGTCGAGGACGTTGGCGGAGTTTACCGCTGACTTGTCCGTCGAGCGGAGTTGGGGAGAAAGCAACCAGAAGAATTACCTGTGTGTGGTGAAACGAATCGAGAAGTGGCACGGACGAACCATGTACGTCACGCAGTTCTCGCGGGACTGGGTGAATCGTTTCATCATGGACATGGAGGCGAGCGGATTGTCCGCAGCAACGGTACGCGGAACGAGGGTTCATCTGCTCTCACTGTGGCGTGCAGCCTGTGAAGCGGAACTGTGCTACGAAGAACCGAAACGCATTCGCAAGGTAAAGCTTCAGATGCCGGCTCCGGAAGCATGGGGGTGTGACGACGTGATTCGCATGCTCGATCAGGCCGGAAAGCTAACGAACGAATACCGGTTCAAGGATGGCAAGATTTCGGCGTCAGAGTTCTGGACGGTGGCGGTCCGCGTTCTCTGGGAGACAGGGCTGCGGATAGGAGACGCAAGAAGGCTTCGCAAAAGCGACATCCGATCGGGAGGTATCATCGTGGTCGTCCAGCACAAGACTGGTCGCGAACACGTTGTCAGGCTTTCCGGGGGCACGCTAAAAGCCATCAACGCGATGAACGCCAGCGATGACGCGATTCTGCCTTTGAAGTTCAGCCACGAGATGCTACGGCGTGAATTCAAAGTCCGGATTCTTGATCCCCTTGGCCTAACTGGCTCCCTGAAGAAGATGCGGAAATCGTCGGCCACCAGTGTGGAGCTTCAGCAATTCGGCGCGGGAGCCCGCCAGTTGGGACACGCACCAGGCAGCAAGATTGCGGCCGTCCACTATCTTGACCCCGCCTTGATCGGCGCCAACTGGCCGATGCCGCAATCCCTGGACGTGGAGTGAACCAACGGAAGCGTCCCGTTCCTGCCGCCATCCATAGAACTAGATCGGCGAACGTGGCAACACCTCGAGCGAGACGCGGAGCCCGGTGGCGAAAGCTGCCGGGCTTTTTTCGTCAGATCGCACAGGATGCGTTTAAACGCACGCAACGCTCTGACGACCCAGATATCGACCTGACTGCTGATCGTGCGTCAGGCGAAGTCCTGTGCGACGTGTTTCGCCGATTCTTGCCGCGTACAATCGTCGTGGGAGGTTCACCGCATGATTCGATCACGGAAGACCATCAGCAAGCCGCCGGCATCGCCACGCACGATCTACGACATCCTGCGGCATCCACGAACCGATGCCGAAGAGCACCAGGCCGACGAGCATATCCGGCGTGAGCGTGACCGGATTCAAGAGTCGTGGAGCGAACGGGAGCGGGAGAGTCGCGAAGTGCAGTCGGCAGGACCGTGGCGAGCACCGTCGCTTGAGTGGATCGGCGAGCGATGAACACAACCCGAAGGCTACTTTTTTTCGAGTGGTCTCTAACGGGGGTCAGTGACCCCTCGTAGTGCTTTTTTGTGCTATCTAGTGGGGGTCAAATCCGCATCAAGCGATGAGTGATGATCTTTTCAGAAACATGCGGTTTTCCCGAGTATTTTGCATGTTTTCCGCGGACCAAAGAGCCGCGTTTCAAGACTGCCGCCTTAGACCACTCGGCCACCCATCCGTTTTGTGAAGCGTGCACCCTATGCGGATTAAGAAAACAGGGATTCATCCGGACGCCGATGCGCCTCGTACCGATACGTGCGTGCTTCCCGGAGTTCCCGGTGCTTTAGGTTTACCAAAGGCGAACGCCGGCGCGCAGCCCCCCTCCAATACGGACGAGACGCCCAAATACCACATTCAGGACGAACGGCACTCGGCCAACCGTTTTGAACTTCTTTTGGCGGCAGTCTATCGCATCCGGATGCTGGCGCAAAGCATCTCCCTGACACCCGATCGCATCCGCGTCCCGCGCGTGGTGTTTCTCGTTCACTGCTCCATGTCGATCCGATAATTCCGGCTTGAAGATCCCCTGCCTTATCGCGAAAAATGGCTGCTTCCGTTGCTCCCTGCCAACCCGAGGTGCATTCATGTCGATCTGCAGACGCCGTGGTACTGAGCCGGTCCCGGGCATTGCATGTGTCTTGTTTCTTCTCTGCCTGGCGACCCCGGCGATTGCGGTTGCCGTCGAAGAAGGCGAGATCGCTGCGCCGGCCGGATCGACTGCGAATCCCGGGGCCTCGCAGCAGGCCTCTCCGTCCGCGGCCTTTGCGGGCGCGCCCAACCCGTTCTTCCTGCCGGAAGGCCGAAAGCTGGGAGATACTTTCCCCTTCTTCAAGGACGGAGTGTGCCACTTGTTCTGCATGTGGATGCCGACATTCGGACACTTCACTTCGCGCGACCTGGTTCACTGGGAAAAGCGTCCTCCGACCTCGTTCGGCGGAGCCACCGGTTGCGTCGTGGAACATGAGGGCAAGTACTATTTCTTCTACACCGGCGCCCAAAACATCTGCCTGGCGACAAGCACCGACCTGGAACACTGGACTCAGCATTCGGAAAACCCCGTCCTGAGGGGTGACGACCGCATGTATGCAACCGGCGACTTCCGCGATGCGTTCGTCTTCTTTCACGCGGGCGAGCGGCAATGGTGGATGCTGTTCGGGACGCGGCGCGCCGACCGACCGGCCCAGCGGGGCGGCTGCGTTGGACTGGCCAAAAGCCAGGATCTGCTGCGCTGGCAACTCCACACGCCGCTCTGGTCGCCGGACATCGGGCCGCATGCGGACTGCCCGCAGGTAATCGAGCACAAGGCCCATTGGTATCTGATCTATCTGCAGCGACAGACGCGCTATCGCGTCGCTGACTCACTCGACGGTCCCTGGCGGCGTCCTCCGATCCGAGACCTGGGTACCAAGTTCAGCGCCGCGGGTTCGCGGCCTGCATTCGACGGCCGGCGCTGGATCAGCTTTCCATTCCTGCTGGATCTCGAAGGCCAAACGGATCTCGGCCAGTGGGGCTACGGCGGCCCGCTGGCAGTGCCCCGTCAATGGGACTTTCAACCCGACGGATCGATCACTCAGCGGCCAGCCGAAGAGATCGTGGCGGCAATGACGGCTCCAACGTCGCGGGAATCGCGCCGCCCGCTCGAAGGCGCCAAGTCACTGGTTGGTCAGTGGGAACTTCACGATGGTGCAACAGCGCGCAGCCTGAACGCCAGCGGCGGCACGCTTCAACTCGGTGAGTGGCCCGAGAACTTCTACCTCGAGGCCGATATCACCATCGAAGCCGAAGACGCCGACTTTCACCTGCTGTTCAACGCGAGCGACGACCTGTTGCAGGGCTACCAGTTGGCCATCCGCCCGCGGCTCGATGTGGCCGACCTGCGCCCGATCTCCCGCTGGGATGTCGACCGGACGCTGGAGTCGGTGCCGTTTGCGATCGAGGCGAATCACCCGACGAAACTGCGCGTTTTTCGCCACGGCACGATGCTCGACGTGTTCATCGGCGACCGCGCCACGCTGACGCACCGGCTTTACGCGCACCGAGGCGGGCGGGTCTTTCTGGAGTTTCGAGATGCGACGGGCTGCGTTGCGAATCTGACCGTGCGGCGACTCGAGTAACCCGGCAGAAACAAGCAGTGCCTCGCCAAGTCCCGGTTATCCGAGGTCGCTCAGGCATGGGGCACCCGCGAAGACGCCCTCAACCGGCGTGAAGATCCTGCACGCCCGACCTCTGACACCCCGGACTCGGCAAGGCACTCGATTGCTGCCGTCAGCTGCCGCGCGACTGCCGGGCAGGGATTCATCCCGCAGTCGCCTGCCGCTGCGATCTGCGAACGGCATCAAGCCAGATCGTCTCAGCGACCCAGCTTGGCGAGATTCTTCAGCGCCCGCTCGCAGTCCAGCAGGGCTTCGGGTCCGTCGCGGCCTTCTTCTTCGATAACGTACTGCTTGGTTCCGCCCGTGGTTTCAAGGATCTGGAATACCTCTTCCCATTTCACCGTTCCCTCTCCGAACACGAATCCCGGTTTTCCTCCGTAGTCCTTGATGTGAATGCTGGTCGAACGTCCGGGGAACTTCTTGAGCATGGCGATCGGGTCGCCGCCGCCCCCGAGGCAATTGCCGATGTCCAGCTGCATGATGACGTCAGGACTCGTGTTCTCGGCCAGGACTTCCCACGGCGTGGTGCCTTCGACCTTCTTGAAGTCGCCGCCATGACAATGGTAGCCGATCTTCATGCCGTGCGGCTTCAGTTGCTCGGCAAGCTTGTTAAACAGCTTGGCCGTTTCGCGCAGAGCAGCCAGTGTCTCGGCCTTGTCTGCGGGCAGCGACGCAATGATCAGATACGGCGTCCCGATGGTCTTGTGGATTTCGACGGTCTTGGCAAACTGATCGCCTTCGAGCGCGGGAAGCCCCATGTGCATGCCGCAGCTTTTCAATCCGCTTTCGTCAAGCAGCTTTCGCCAGGTGGCAGCATCACGACCGTAGTAACTGTGTGCCAATTCCACGGCCTGGTAACCCATCTTGCCAATGGCCTTCAGGACGGGGGGCAGGTCCTTTTCGCACTGTGTCCGGACCGACCACAGTTCCAGCCCGACCGGGATCTTCTTTCCGGCGGCCGCTTCGACTCGCGGCAGCCATGATCCCGCAGCCAGCATGCCCGCCGCGCCAGCCGTACATCGAAGCAGTTCTCGTCGCGAAAGCGTCATGAATTTCTCCTCTCTTGGAAGGTGTAGCAATGTCGCTCACTAGTCCCGCGATTGTAGTCGCCGCAACCGCACGGGTACACCTCGCGATATCGATCGCCGAAGCACCGGAAGCCCAACGCTGCCGCCGAGCAACATCTCGGCGCTGCGTTATGGCGGGTACGCTGAAAGCGACGCGAGAATTGCGTCATCCGCCAAGCATGGCGGTACCATGTGAGACGACGCCGGGCGGACGGCGACAGAGTACGAATGTCGTGCACTTGGAAAGGTCTTTGAGTCGATCCGCGCCGACGTACGCACACGCGCTGCGGATCCCGCCGGAGATCTCCTGGATCGTCGCAGCCACAGGACCTCTCCACGGGACGGTCGTTTCGCGCCCTTCCGCCGCCCGGTAGTTCTTCAATCCGCCAGCGTATTTTTCCATCGCGGTTGCGCTCGACATGCCGTAGAACTTCATGGCGACGCGCCGCCCGTCGCGCTCGATCCACTCCCCCTCGCATTCATCGTGGCCGGCCAGCATGCCGCCCAGCATCACGTAGTCCGCGCCGGCCGCGAGAGCTTTTACGACGTCGCCCGGCGTGCGGCACCCCCCGTCCGCGCACACATGGCCGCGCAGCCCGTGTGCGGCATCCGCGCACTCGATGATCGCGGACAGTTGCGGATAGCCCACAGCCGTCTTGACTCGAGTCGTGCAGACACTGCCGGGGCCGATACCGATCTTCACGATATCCGCCGCTCCGGTGATCAGCAGCTCCTGGACCATTTCCGGCGTGGCCACGTTACCGGCCATGATGGTCAGTTCGGGAAACTCTTCCCGAACCCGCTGGACCCACTGCACGAAATATTTCGTGTAGCCGTTGGCCGCGTCAATGCAGACGTGCTTCAGGCGGACCCTGCGATGCACGGCCCGGAGTTTCTCCAACTCGGAATCCTGAATACCCAGCGTGAAAAAGACGCTCTGCCGGAGTTCCTCGCTTCGAAAGAAGTCCAAGAGTGATTCTTCGGAGTAGTACTTGTGCAGGCATGTCATCATCTCCGGGTGAAGCGCGCGGGCCATCGACAGCGTGCCGACCGTATCCATGTTCGAGGCGATGATCGGAATGCCGCCCCAGGTCTGGCCGCTGTTGAGAAACTCGTAGTCCCGCCGCAAGACAACGGCCGCCCGGCTGGGAGACTCCGAACGCTTCGGCCGGATCAGTACGTCGTCGAAATCCAGTTTGAGTTCGTAGTCGATTCGCATGGCAGCTTCGCCTGAAGGCCGACGGGATACGCACAGCGGAGGAACGCCGCCCCGATTCTAGCCTGAGGTCAGCCCATGCGGTATCGCGCCGCGGTCAGCCCGCGATCAACTGGTTCATTCGAGCCAGGCTCGCGCGAGCCGTCGCGTCCAGATTGACTTCGCCCCCGCCACCTCGCAACGGGGAACACATCTCGTACGCGACGCAACCGTCGAAACCACCGTCGCGTAAACCGCGAAAGAAGGCCGGAAGATCCAGGAAGCCCTCGCCCAGAGGAACGGCTCGCACCATGGCTCCCAGCGAACGGTAGTTCACGAGCCCAGGCTGGTAGGCATACCGCGGCAGACGCACGTAGTCGGCCAAGGTGGTCTGCACCATGTACGGCGCAACCCGCCTGGCTGCCGAATACAGATCCTCACCCTGCAGCGCAACGGCCCATGGATCAAACATGGCGCGGCAATTCGGATGCCCCACATCGCTGAGCAACTCGAGATATGCGTCCACGCCGACGCCCACGTCATGGTGGTTCTGGATTCCAATGACTACCCCGAATTCACCGGCCAGACCGGCACACTCGCGGATCGCCCGCACGCAAGCCTCCCAGTCGCGCTGGTAGGCATCGACCTGCGTCGTATATCCCGTGAATATGCGCACCTGTCGGGCGCCCAGCCTGCGGCCCATTTCGGCCAACCGGCGGACGTAGCCGATTTGGATTTCAATCGCCGGTGTCTCCGTTCCGGCCCCCAGCGTGAAATCGGTATAGCCCGCTATCGTCGCGACCTCGATTCCCAGCCGGTCCGCCAATTGCCGCAGTTCCTCCAATTCACGCTCCCCGAAATCCAACGGCGACAAGTGCGGCCGCTTGGCCATCAACTCGACCGCCGGGAAGCCGAGTTCCTTGGCCTTTACCAGAAACCCGGGCAGGTCCAAAGCGTGCTGCCCCCAGAGCCCCGCATAGCTGACGGAAAACAGTACAGGCACCACGGCAGTCAGGCTCCCTCGCTCGAGGCACGTTCTCAGGGAAGGTGGTGAAACGGGAACTGAACCAGAGTCAATTGAGTATCGAGTCGTCGGGCAGTTCGCGGACATGCAGCGCATCGCAGAGCACGGAACGCCCGATGCCGCGAACCAGATCGAGCCAGAGATCGCCATGGTCAGCCAGGGCGC
Organism: uncultured Planctomycetaceae bacterium; assembly: GCA_903863885.1. GTDB lineage: Bacteria > Planctomycetota > Planctomycetia > Pirellulales > Pirellulaceae > CAIPEB01. Next base: position 14,746 of record CAIPEB010000090.1, read on the forward strand.
ATTGGAAGGTCGAAGGGCCCCGCATCCAGAAGCCGATGCGCAGTTCCCGATCCAATTGCTTCGGCCCCCAGGCCACCGCCGTCAGCGATAGGGGCGCAAAGTTCTGCAGCAACCGCCCGGAATCGAGGGCCTCCGGCGTCACAACCGCATGCCGGAGCAACTGCAAGGTCTGCCGCAGATTGCCGTCCAGCAACAACCCCAATGCTCCTTTGTCATTGTGCTGGAGAATGTAAACCACCTGCTGATCGTACGGAGTTCCATGCAGGTGCGGCGAACTCACCAGAACCGCGTGCGTAGCTCTCCGAGCGTCGCTTTGTTCTCGAGTTGCCATGGCTTGCGCCTTTCAATTGGGCCTGTCAATTTGGCCGTGAACTCTGAGTATCACCATGGAATATCTTCTGTGCACATTTTATGCCAAACACACAGACACGCAGCCGATACATCGCTAAACAATTTGCCATCAACAACTTAAACACAAAAAGCACTTAACAGACAGCCCCCCGAACAATGTACCAATCGCGCTGCAACAGGGCACAATCCGCCCACACACTACGCCCACTGCGCGGGTATCAACTTGCCGGTCGCGTGCGATAGGTGCTCCAGAATCGCCCGTACCACGCAGGACGGACGCCAGATCGAGTTAAGCAATGCCGCTTGATATTTGGCGCAAACCGGACGCCCCGAACGGTCGAGGCCCATTGCTGCGTCTGGACGCAAGTCGCCACTTATTATAAAAGGCGCGAAACGCAAACCGGTTTCCGTGTTCAGGCCGGCAGGCGGCATGTCGCCAGCAAGCAGGCCGACACATTATCCGTGTACGAGGCAGCGACCCTTCATGACGAATCTAACCGTGGTGCCTGTTCAGACCGGCCGCCAGAAGCGGCAATTCCTGCATTTGCCGTGGCAGATTCAAGGGGCGGATCCGAATTGGATTCCACCGCTTCGTACCAATCAGAAGGAACTGGTCGGCTTTTCGTCCCATCCTTTCTACGCCGAGAACGCTCGGCAGGCCTTTCTTGCGATGCGAGGCGACCGACCGGTCGGCAGGGTGCTGGCCATTGAAAACAAGGCCCACATCGCCCGGTATCACGAGCAACGCGGCTTCTTTGGTTTTTTTGAGTGCGAGAATGACCAGGAGGCGGCAAACGGGCTGTTTGAAGCGGTCCGCAAGTGGTTTGAGGGCCGCGGGATACCCAACATCCGCGGGCCGGTGAATCCTTCGCTGAACTATGAGTGCGGACTGCTTGTCGAGGGATTCGACAGCACGCCCATGTTCATGATGACCTACAACCCGCCCTACTACGCAAACCTGATTGAAGGCTTCGGCTTTCGCAAAGTCCAGGATATGTTTGCGTTCTGGGGCCACGTCGAAATGCTGGAGAAACTCGACCAGAAGTTGAGTTTTGTGGTCCAGGAATCGAAAAGGAGGTTCGGCATCACCCTTCGTCCCATGGACCCCAAACGGTTTCGCGACGACGTCCGCGCGTTTCTGCGGATTTACAACGAGTCGTTGCAGGGAACCTGGGGTTTCACGCCGTTGTCAGCGGGTGAAATCGACCATATGAGCAGCGGCCTGCGGCACTTGATCGCCCCTGAAATGACAAGCTGTGCCGAGGTAGATGGCCGTCCGGTGGCAGCCTCGTTCGCGTTGCTGGACTACAACCCTCGCATCCGGCAGATCGACGGTCGATTATTCCCGTTCGGCTTCATTCGGCTGCTGACGCGCAAGAAGCAGATCCAGCGGATTCGCGTAATCAGCACCAATGTGCTACCCGAATACCAGAAGTGGGGGCTGGGTCTGGTGATCCTGTCGCGACTGGTGCCCGAGGCGAAGGCATGGGGAGTCAAGGAAGCGGAATTCTCGTGGGTACTGGAAAGTAATCACCTTTCCTATGCGACACTGACGCGAGGCGGGGCCAAGCGAACCAAGACTTATCGAATTTATGACTTCGGCCCCGACGTAGACCCGATCGTGGAGCGATCCGCGGCTCAATGATTGTTGCCCGAACCGCGACCGGCGGTTTTGCGGCGTGATGCACTGCGGACGAGGTCGCAGGACGGGTCCCGAACGCAAGAATGGCCGATCGGAAAGTGGACGAACTTGAAGCCCGCCGGCGACCGCCTGGCAGTTCGATTGCAGGCACATGGCTTGATCGTTTACGAGGTTCCATGTAGTATCGCCGACGGTTCGGCGCGGAAATCTCCGTTGACGTGGAAGTTATCGACGCGGATCGGATCCGGCGAAATCTGACCGGACGCAATGGTTCCGCCGCTGATACCTATCGAGCGTGTTCGTGGAATTACCCTGAAACGCCCACACTGTCTGTGATCTCATGACCTTGATTCGAAACGTAGTCGTCACCGGCATTGGCGTGGTTTCCCCTATTGGCGTGGGGAAAGCCGCGTTCTGGGATTCGCTGGTTGCCGGCCGCAGCGGGGTCACGGTCAGCGATTTTCTGACGACCTCGAACATGCCGGTGCCAATCGGCGCTCACGTCAAGGATTTTGACGCGAAGCAATTCGTTCGGCCGCGCAAGAGCCTGAAGGTCATGTGCCACGAGATCCAAATGGCGGTCTCGGCGGCCACGATTGCGGGCGATGATGCGGCCATCGCGCCGAATACGATCGATCCGGATCGGCTCGGGACCGTGTTTGGCAGCGAAATGTTCTACGGCGAGTTGGAGGAACTGGTCGAGGTCTACCGGCGCTGCCGCGAGGAAGGGCAGTTCCAGTTCCATCGCTGGGGCGAGAGGATGGGGACCGACATCTTTCCGCTGTTCATGCTGAAGTACCTGCCGAACATGGCGGCGTGCCACGTCGCGATCGCCTATGACGCGCGGGGCCCGAACAACACGATCAGTCTGGGCGAAGCTTCTCCGCTGCTGGCGTTGATCGAGGCTGCTCGCGTGATCCAGCGCGACCACGCGGATGTGATGTTTGTCGGCGGCGCCGGAAATCGACTGCATTTGACTCCGATGCTGTATCGGGGCACGAGCAATCTTTCGAAGCGCGTCGACCGGCCCGAATCCGCCTCACGTCCTTTTGACCTCGATCGCGACGGACTGGTCAATGGCGAGGGGGCCTGCGTGATCGTCCTGGAAAGCGAGTCCCACGCGCAACGCCGCGGAGCGAAGGTGATCGCGAGGTTCCTGGGGGGCGGACAGGGCTACGAGTCGGCCGAGGTCGGCCACGTGCGCACCTCGAACGGAATCTCGCAGTCGATCCGACGTGCTTTGCGGGATGCCGAACTCGCGCCGGAAGACATCCGCTACGTCAAAGCCCACGGCCTGAGCACGGTGGAAGACGACATTCTCGAGGCCCAGGCGATTCGCGATTGCCTCGGTGACACTCCGGTCACGGCACCCAAGAGTCTGTTCGGTTCGCTGGGAGCCGGCGGGGCTGCCGTGGAAGCAGCCGTCGGCATGCTCTCGCTCGAGCACGGCCTGATCCCTGCGACATTGAATTACGAGCGGCCGGACCCGCGATGTCCGGTGAACGTGATTCACGGCCAGCCCGAACCGATGCCCACTCCCTCGGCGGCCATGCTGCTGAACCAGTCGGGAACGGGGCAGACAGCGGCCGTAATCCTCGGATCTCCGTGAGCTTGCTGACGGCGGGATGCGGCGCTGACGGTTTGCTCCGTCGGTGATTCCGAGGCCGCCGCAGCTCGAATCTCTCCCATTCACGGCATGCCGAGAACCGGTCGGCCGAGTTCTCGGCTTTCTGAATTGCGCGCTGCGATTTCACAAGTCGGCTCTTGCCCCGGTGCTCGCGCGCAGGGCACTGCCGGACGTTCACCCGGTCGTCAACGCAGGGTTCGTTTGCTACGATTCACGTTCCAAAATCGTCGCCAATCGGCCGCGATTCCAGCATGCAAATTCGAAACAAGGAAGCACCGATGTCCCTTGATCCCTACCGGCTGTGCCCCTGCGGCAGCGGAAAGAAAATTAAGTTCTGCTGCTCCAAGGACATCCTGAGTGACCTGGACAAGGTGATCCGGTCCATCGAGGGAGACCAGCGAGCTGCCGCTCTGGACCACCTGACCAAGCTGATTGAGGACAAGGGCGATCGTCCTGCGCTGCTTAGCCTGAAAGCCAGTCTGCAGTTGTCGATGTCCACGCTGGAAGATGCAGCGGCCACAATTGATCGTCTCTCGGAGATCAGCCCGAACAGTTCCGCCACGCTGGCGCTTCAGGCTCAGCTCAACGGCGAGCGGGGAGAAGTGGACGCCGCGATTGACGAGCTTCAGCGGTCTTTCGAATACGCAGACGGCACGCTGGCCGGGTCGATCTATCCGGCAATCATGGCGATTGTCGAAACCGCGATTGGAGAGGGCCGGTTCCTGACGGCCCGCGCCCACCTGATGCTGCTCACCGGTTTTTCCAACGGCAATGACCGGGCCGCACTGTCGCTGCTTCTGCGAATCGACAGCGCACGCGATCTGACGTGTCTGGTCAAGGAGGATTACGTTCCGGAGGTTGTCGAAGACGGCGCTCCCTGGGTGGGCGAATATCGTGCGGCCATGCTGTCGTCCAACCGGGGCAACTGGCGCGCCGCCTGTGAAAGCCTTGTGTCGCTCTCGCAGAAAGTGCCGCGTCAGCCTGCGATCGTGAGGAGCATCGCGATTCTGCAGGGCTGGCTCGGCCAGGAGCAGCAAGCGGCTCAAACCTGGCACGAGTATGCGGCCTTGGAAGGAGTACCGCAGGACCGCGCCGTCGAGGCGGAATCGCTGGCTCATATCCTGGACGATGACCAGATGGATACCATCGAAAAGGTCCGGGTGACTTACGCGGTGAATGATATGGATCGCCTGATGGAGCGACTCCTGTCGGATCGGCGGTTTGTGCGAGCGCCGGCCGGAGCCAACGATTTGTTTGCCGCACCGGACCAGCCGCCGCCGCGAGGACTGTTCGTTTTCCTGGATCGCCCGGTATCGGACGACAAGGCTGCGCCTCAGCCGGCAGAATTCCCCATGATGCTGGGAATTGTGGCCGTTTTCGGCAAGGAAACGGATCGCGAGGCCCGCCTCGAACTTCTGCTCGATCGCGATCCCGCGTTTGAAATCCACAAGAAGTCGATGTGTGAAGTCGGCGGCGAATGGCTGGGGGACGTCAAGAACGAAGAAAAACACAGCGAAACATCTCTCGACGAGTGGGTGTTCACGACCCGCTGGCACCCGCCCGAAGGCTGTCTCGGGGACGATCTGCAGAACGCGGCCCGCGTCCTGGGGCGCGAAGCCCTGCTGAATCGCTGGCCGACGTTGCCGCGGCGTGCGCTGGGCGGAAAGTGCCCGCGCGACGCAGCCGCAGAGCCGGCGTACCGGATCCGGTTGCTGGCAGCCATTCTATCGCTCGAACTGGCTCCGTCGCTCGGCTTCACGCTGGACGACACGAACCAGCTGCGGCAGAACCTCGGACTGCCGACCGCCGAACTCATCGATCCGACCGGAAAGGACATCCACAAGATCCCGCTTTGTGAACTGCAGCGGCTGGAAATCGCGAAAGTCGCCGGCGACCAGCTCGCAGTCGTTCTGCAGCGGGCCCTCGTGAAGGGGCTGCAGCGGACGGTTTACGATGCGGCCACGGAAATGCTCTCGCGGGGTCTGACCAACGCGGAAATCAACAAACCGAGCCTTTACAAGCTTGCCGTGGAAAACGCCCCCGACTCGCGACTGGCTTTGAAATGGGTGCTCGAAGCCGAGCAGTCTGCGGAAGCCGAAAAGAAATCGCCGGCTCCGTGGCTGGTAACGGAATTGTCGCTGCGTATCGTTCGGGCGGAATTCGAGGACGTCAACCGCGTGATGAACATCCTGCGGACGAGGCATCTGCGGGAGCCGGGCATCGCGCAGCAGGTCGCCGAGGTTCTTGCGCGATTCGGACTGCTGCCGCAGGCTCGCGGTGCGGAAGATGGACAGCCGGCTGCAGAGGCCGCTCCGCAGGCCGCCCCTGAAACGAAGAAACTCTGGACGCCCGAATCCGCCGCTGCACCAGCCAGCCAATCGCCGTCGAAGCTCTGGCTGCCGGGGATGGACTGAAACGTCCGAACATCCACGAAACTCCGAAATCGCACGAGCATTCGAGGTGTCCGGAATTCGAGGCGGCTCAAATTCAATGCGCCCGGTTGCGCGAGAACCTGTCGTGGACCGGGCACCGCTCATTTCGAGAATCGGCGAAGGGGTGCTCGATGGACGCCCGGTTTGATTGCCGCATGATGGCCCGCGCACTCGAGCTGGCGGCTCTGGGAGAAGGCTCGGTGGAGCCCAACCCGATGGTAGGCTGCGTCATTGTCCGCGACGGGCAGATCGTCGGCGAAGGATGGCACCGGCGATTCGGCGGCCCGCACGCCGAGGTCATGGCCATCGCAGCGGCGGGACCGGCGGCCCGCGGCGCCTCGCTCTATGTGACACTTGAACCCTGCTGCCACTTCGGCAAGACTCCGCCGTGCACCGAAGCAATCCTGGCTGCGGGAGTCTCCCGCGTTGTGGCCGCACAGCGAGACCCTTTCCCGCGTGTCGATGGCGGCGGATTTCGGCAATTGCAGGCCGCCGGACTGACCGTCGAAGTCGGTCCGCTGGAAACGCAGGCAGCGCAACTTAACGCCCCCTACCGCAAATTGGTTTCGCGAGGCCGACCGTGGATGCTTGCCAAGTGGGCTATGACACTTGACGGAAAACTGGCAACCCGCACCGGTGACAGCCGCTGGATTTCCAGCGATGCATCGCGCCGTATCGTTCATCAGATTCGAGGCCGCATGGATGCCATCCTGGTCGGCAGCGGCACGGCGCGAATCGACGATCCGCAACTCACCGCCAGGCCGAACGGCCCCCGAACGGCCCTACGTATCGTGCTCGACTCAAAAGCCCTGTTGTCCGACCACAGCCAGCTCGTCAGGACCGCCCGCGAGATTCCCGTACTCGCCGCCGTGGGGACGGAAGCCGCGGCATACGACCGAACGCGACTCGAAGCTGCCGGTTGCGAGACGTTTCTTATGTCCGGCGACTCCCGCACCGAACGACTGCTGAGCCTGCTCGACGAACTCGGACGGCGCCGCATGACCAATGTGCTGATCGAAGGCGGTGCTGAATTGCACGGGACCTGCTTCGATGCGGGCGAGGTGGATGAGGTGCACGCGTTCATCTCGCCCAGAATCATCGGAGGCGCGAAAGCGACAGCCGCAGTCGCCGGCCAAGGATGCGACCTGATCTCCCGGGCATTCCTTCTGCGCGAGCCTCAGGTCGCGAACATCGACGGCGACATCTACGTGCGCGGCCGAACGGAAAGGCCGTAAGCTCCAAGGCACAGACGTCCGATGGCTCAGATTGCCCGTCGTTCCTCGAATGAGTCGATCTCTAAATCGACCAGACAGGAGACGAGTTCGTCGATCTGAGGTCTCCGCGCGCTCTCCTTGGATAACATCCGCCGCACGAGGCGAACGATGTTCAGTGAAAGTCCCGGCAGCAAATGCCGCGGATCCGGCGCTGGCCGTGTAAGTACTGCCTCTGCCAGTGCTTCGGGCTCGGCCTGAACGAATGGGAGCTTTCCGGTCAGCAGTTCGTACAGCGTCACACCAAGGCTGTACACATCACTCGCGCCGCTCCAGGACATCTCGGTGGAAAACGCCTCGGGCGGAAGGTATGCCGGCGTACCGGCCAGCCGATCGCCGCTTCTGCTGTCAGATAGCAGCCTCGCCATGCCCAAATCAAAGACGGTCAGGAACCCGTTCGGGCCCACGAACAGATTGTCCGGTTTGATGTCGGCGTGGATCCACCCTCGAGCGTGGATTTCGGACAACGCTTCAGCGGTCTGACGCACAAGCCAAAGAGCCCGAGGAACGTCAAACGGCCCCCACTGCGTCAACGCCTGACGCACGGTTGAGCCCGTAAGACGCGGAATCACCAGGAAGAACGGCGGCTCGTGCACATGGGCCGACAACACGGAAATCAGGTGGGGATGCGATACATCGCGGGCCACGCGCATTTCGCGCTGCAGCATCGCCACAGCCTGGGGATCGCGGGCAAACTCCGGCTTGAGGGCTTTGACTGCGTAGTCGGAATGTGAGCAGTCGCCGCAAGGTCGAGCCTGATAAACGTTGGTCCAGTGGCCTTCGCCTATCTTCCGATCCAGTTGCCAGCTGCCCAATCTGCCGACAATCGGCGTTCGCAACGAGTCGCCGAGGTTTGCCGTTCGAATGTGTTTGACGGAATACATCGAGCGTTCGCGGGATGTTCATCAGAAGCTAGCGGAGCCTGCATCGCAAACAGCGAGTTTCCTTCAGAGCATCGGCGATTTCACCTCGGGGAGTTGAGCATCAAATGGGAGCGGCTGGATCAAATTGCGACAGGGCGATCCTACGCACCGACGTATTTGGCGTAAAGCGTTCGTGCGACTGCAACATCGTTCGTTCCCCCGATGATGGCGCGACCATCAGGAAATACGGTCAGCACGAAGTCGTCGATCCAGAATCGCAGCAGATAGCGATTGTGCTCGACGCGACCGGCGGCAGCCAGTCGTGGGGCGAGTTGATCCAAAACAATCGGGCTTCGTTCGGAAAAAGTCAACTGCACGGCATTCCGCCCGCACAGAACGGCCGAATGACTCCCACGCTGTCGGTTCAGCCAGGAGAATTCGCGGCGCTGACAGGCAGGGCACGAGTTGGAATCCCGCAACGAATCAAGTTGCACCTGCCGGATGCGGTTGTCCCACAGGTCGAGTACCGTCAACGCACGATTCACGGCGGCCACATTGCCGCTGAGGATCTTCAGCGCCTCGCAGGCCTGAATTGACGCGACGACATTGACGATCGGCGCCACGATGCCCGCCGTATCGCAGGTTGGGGTTGATCCAGGAAGTGGCGGCTCTTGGATCAGGCACCGGAAGCAGGGAGTCATGCCCGGCACGATCGTCATCGTCTGTCCTTCGGCGCCGATGCACCCGCCGAACACCCATGGGATGTTGAAGCGGAGTGAAGCGTCGTTGAGCAGAAAACGGGTCTCAAAGTTGTCCGTGCCATCCAGAATGGCGTCCACGCCCTCCAGCAGGCCCGCGATATTCTCGGCGTGCAGATCGGCGACGATGGCCTCGACCTCGATTTCCGAGTTGATCTGCTGCAATTTGGCTTTCGCAGCGACGGCTTTGGGGAGCCCGGCGATTACATCCGGTTCGTCATACAACACTTGTCGCTGCAGGTTGTTGAGTTCCAGAAAGTCACGATCGACGATCCGCAATCGCCCGACGCCGGCGCGTGCCAGCGTATTGGCGATGACGGAACCGAGCGCCCCGCACCCGCAGATCAACGCGCGCGACGCCCCGAGTTTCAATTGGCCGGTCTCGCCCATATTCGTGTATCGCATCTGTCGGACGTATCGATCGAGCGGCATTTCGGCCTCCCGGTTGTTCAGTCGGCGTGAGAGTTTTTGCGATTGACCGCGGCAGCGAGCGCGATGCCGCACACAAATTACCGATCTCGGCGGACGTCCGAACGGAGCACCGGGCGATTCACGAGGCAGGAATCCAGCACGTCCGCCGTGTCTAAGTTTCCCGCAGGCGATCCTGCAGGAAAGGTGCCAGGAATCTTCCGGTCGCCGAATCCCCGCATCGAGCCACTTTCTCCGGCGTCCCCTGGACGACGACCCGTCCCCCGTCATCGGCGGCCCCAGGCCCCAGGTCGATAATGTAATCGGCCGCTTTCATCATTTGCGGATTGTGTTCCACGACGATCAGCGAATGGCCGACGGACAGCAGCGCATCGAAGCAGTCGAGCAATTGGACGATATCGGCGTAATGCAGTCCGGTCGTCGGTTCGTCCATCAGAAACAGCGTCCGGCGGCGGCGTGCGGAAGAAATGTACGCCGCGAGTTTCAACCGCTGGGCCTCGCCCGCTGAAAGCGTGTTGGCCGGTTGCCCGAGCCGCAGATAGTCCAGGCCGACGTCGATCAACCGCCTCAGTTTCTGCTGGACCTTGGCCTGGCCGCGGAAGAACGAAAACGCCTCGCGAACCGTCATTTCGAGAACGTCGGCGATGCTTCTTCCGCGATAGGTAATATCCAGGACTTCGCGACGATACCGCCGTCCCTGGCACTGGTCGCATTTCATATACACGTCGGCCAGGAACTGCATGTCGATTTCGACATACCCGTCCCCTTCACATGCCGGACAACGCCCTCCGTCCACGTTGAAACTGAAGTGGCCTGCGGAGTAGTTGCGGGTCCGCGCCTCAATCGTCTCGGCGAACACCGAGCGAATCTCGTCGAAGGCTTTGACGTAGGTCACGGGATTCGACCTGGGCGAACGGCCGATGGGACTCTGATCGATCAGCATCACATCGTCGATCTGACCGTCCCCGTACACGTCATCGAAGGCGAAAGGCTTGGGAGCTTCCTTGCGTTTGCGCTGGCAGAGGGCCGCATAGAGCGTATCCTCCACCAGCGTGCTTTTGCCGGCGCCGCTGACGCCCGTAACCAGGCACAGAACGCCCAGCGGAAACTCCACGGTCAGATTCTTCAGATTGTTGCCTCGGGCGCCGACGAGCCGAACCCAGCCGTGGCTGGGGGAGCGGCGCCGCTCCGGAATCGCGACTCCGCGTCGGCCGGTCAAGAAATCGCCGGTGAGGCTCGTCTCGCACTCAAGCAACTCCGACAACGTTCCCTGAAAGACCACATCACCGCCGCGTTCCCCAGCACCGGGCCCGAGTTCAACGATGCTATCGGCCGCTTGCAGCAGCGTCTCCTCGTGCTCGACCAGCACGACCGTGTTCCCTCGATCCCGCAACGAACGGATCGCTCCAATCAACCGATGCACATCCGACGGATGCAACCCCACGGAGGGCTCGTCCAGTACGTAGAGCATGTTGACCAGGCTGGAACCAAGAGCGGACGTCAGCCCGACTCGCTGCACCTCGCCCCCGCTCAGAGTCCGCATCGTACGATCCAGAGACAGATATCCCAGACCGACGCTGTCGAGAAAGCCGAGCCGCTCGAGGATCTGGTCCAGCATCATCCGGCCGACACGACGCTCCCAATCGGAAAGAGGCAGCCCCCGGAAGAACTCCAGAAGTTCGCCGATCTTTGTGCTTTCCACATCCGCGATGTTCTTGCCGCCGATGCGAGTCGCCAGCGACTCGGGCCGGAGGCGTGATCCGCCGCATGCCGGGCAGGGATAGTAGCTTCGCCAGCGACTGGCGAAGACGCGCAAGTGCATCTTGTATTTTCGTTTCTCGAGCCAGGCAAAAAACCCGCGCAAACCGCCGAATTTCCGCTCGGGAACTCCGTCCCGGATCAGCTGGCGCTGCTGTTCGTCGAGCAGCCGGAACGGCACGTCCACGCGGATTCCGTAATCCGGCGCCAGCGCAAGCAACTCCGCCAGCTCGTGGGCGTAAGCCGGAGTGTTCCAGGGAGCGATCGCGCCGTCGCGCAGCGACTTGCCTTGATCAGGGACCACCAGGTCCATGTCAACGTCGACGACGTTCCCGAATCCCTCGCAACGAGGGCAGGCGCCGAGCGGACTATTGAAGCTGAACAGCCGCGGATCGGGCAGCGGATACTCGATGCCGCACGGCTCGCAACGCAGCGAATTGCTGAAGCCGGCTGGATTCCAGCGCCGGCCGTCAAGGAACACCGCACCGGGATTATCCGCTTCGGTTTCACTCCAGACCCAGCACCGGCCGGCGCCCGCGGCAAACGCCGTCTCCAATGAGTCGAGCAGGCGTTGGGCGGAAGTCGAGCCGACTACGGCGCGGTCGACCACCACGTAAACACGCCCGTTCTGCGGGACCGGCAGAGAACCGGCCGGTAACGCGGTACCCGTATCCAGCAATTGATCGCCCACGATCAACCGCGGATAGCCCTCTTCCCGCAAGTGAGCCACGAGCTGCGGAATCTCGTCTTGCGACGAAATCTCACGGGTGAAACAAATCAGGAGGCGGGTCCCTGCCGGCATCAGTTCAAGCTGAGCGGCAACGGTCGTCGGCCAGTCGCGGCGCACTTCACTCTGGCAGCCCGCGCAGAAAACTCGGCCGATGCGGGCAAACAGCAACCGCAGGTAATCGTCGATCTCCGTCGCGGCACCGACCGTGGCGCGAGCAGATCGAGAAGCATCCTTGTGCGTGACTGCCGTCGCCGGAGGCAGTCCCTCGATGTACTCGACGTCGGGCTTCTCGAGCTGCTCGAGAAACTGGCGGGTGCTCGCAGAGAAACTCTCGATGTACCGCCGGCGCCCCTCGGCATAAAGGGTGTCCAGCGCCAGACTCGTCTTGCCGCTGCCGCTCACTCCGCAAAACACCACGAGCTGCCGGTGCGGGATGGACAAATCGATATTGCGGAGATTGTGGACTCGCGCGCCGCGTATCTGGATCTGGTTGAGCGACAAGCCGATGTCCTCGCCTGACTCGAACCCGACATCGCGGGCCGGTCAGCCCGTGCCCGTCTCAGGCACGCGGCTCCGGACCGCAAGTCGCGGGATAACACATTCGCAAGAAGACCGATCGGGAAAGTGCCCGCCTGATCCGGCCAGAATCGGATTTCAGCTCGGATTACCGGGCATTTTCGGACAACTCGAATCCGTCATGGTACTCGCGTCCCGCGCTCCGGGCCAGGGCTCACCGGGTCGGGCTTCTCTGGCATGGGCCCGGCGGAACCGGATCCGTCACGCATCACCGGGCTGCGTCCCCGTTGGCGGCGGGGAGGTTGGCCGTGCCCGTTTCGTCCGCGGCGCGCGGCGCAGCGTGCGATCGCGCAGCGCCGCCAGACAGATCTCCTGACGATTGAAGGCCAGTTGCCGCGTCCGCACGTAACGAAATCCCCACGAGCGGACTCGCGTTACGTACTCGGGGATGTGCTCCGCCAGTTCCCATTCCGGCAGTTTCAGAGTCAATAGCAGCCCGCGCACATTCACTTCGCGGTGTGTCACGATGTCTTCGACCATGGCGAGCGTGCGATCCGGCACCACGTTCGAGTCGGCCATCAGCCAACGGATCCCTCGGAACTCGCGCCGTTTCATGTCCCCCGCGCGTTTCCTGACGTGCGTGAAACGCGGATGCTCCAGAAGTTCCTCGTCCATCTCAGCCGGATCGATTCCCGTGACGTGCAACCCGGCCCGAAGCAGGGCCTGAGACGCGCCGCCGGGAGCGCTGCCGATCTCCACACACTTGTCGCCTCTCACGACGGGCAACTGCGACCAAGTCAGCGCCTCCATCATCTTCCAGTAAGCGCGGCTGATCACATCCTCGTCCCGTTTCATCGGCAGGCAGACGCCGCCGGGATACCGCGATGCGACCGAGTTTGCCAGGTGATATCCCACCAGCCACTCGTTAGGCTCGACAACGATGCAGTCCATCACATAATCGCCGGACCTGGCACGGTTGTTCGCCTGGGGTGGACGCCCTCCATGGATGACAGGCGCGGCCGCAGCGCAAATTGCATCGGCAACCTCGCCGCACAACGGCGACACTCCGGGCTCGTATCCGCGATGTCCGGGGACGGAAACATCACGCTGCCAGACGTGCAGATGGGGAAAGTGCCGATCGCCGGCCATCTTCCAGAAATCGGCTGCCATCGACACAGCCTCGGTGCCGACCAACCGTCCCAGCGAGAACCCGTAGGCCCGGGCAAATGTGCTGCGCAGATCCACTTCGTCCGGCAACTCGTCGCTGCCCGTCCACTTGAACGTGACAAGCCCGGGACGCGAATAGGACAGATGCAGTTCCGGCCACTCGCGGGCCAGTTCATTCTTCAGCACTCCCTCCGCGCCGACCTGACAGACCACATAGATATATCGGGCAGTATCACTCATCAGCTTGCTCAACGAATCGCAGGTGTTTGGATTCACGCAGGCCGCATCGTAGCACAGGCGTCCGTCTCAGTGGGATGACCACCGCAGAGAGAAGATCCCGGACGGAAACACCACACCGCGACCACAACACCCGGACAGACGCGCAGAGATCACTGAGGCGTTACAGCGGTACCCTGCCGGAAATCGGCACCAGCGGGGTGCACCGGGCGAAAGGGCGAAGCGACCTCGATGCTCAGCAAGCGAAACCTCTCGGCGAAGGCACCTGCGGGGCAATTCGACGGGTCTTCAAGCCGATCAGCGTTTGGAATACCACTTTGTCAGTTCTTCGACCGTGATAACCTTGTTGCCGTCGGCGTCGGCTGCCGATGGATCGCTCGACATGCTCTTCCATTCCGCCTCGGAGAGCATGCCGTCGCTATTGCGATCATACTTCCTGATCTGCCCCATCGAGTACTTCACATACTTCGGGTCGAGCCCCGCCAAATCCGGTGACGCGGCGGGAGTCACGGCGCTTGGAGGTTTCGCCTCGCCCGAAACGGCGGCCGACGGAGCGGGTACGCCTCCCATGACGGCGGCCGGCTGAGCCGGAGCGCCCGCACCGGGCTGGGGACCGGCCGGGGCCACGGAAATCCCGCGCACCGCGCCCTGTTCGTTTGCCTTGAGGCACTCGCGCGGCGTGATGATACCGTCGCCATCCAGATCGAACTTGTTGAAATCAGCGATAACGGAATCCGACCAACTCGTCGAAAACTCCGCCATGGCAACCTGTCCATCGACGTTGGAATCACTGCGGGCAAACCAATCAGGCAGACCCTCCGGCAGCCTTTCAGCTGCCGACTTGAACCGATAGGACTTGCCGCCCGACGATTTGGACGAGTCCGAACCGCGGCCCCTTCCGCCGCCCTCATCACCTCCGCCCCCATCGCGCGACGCATAGAAACGGGGATCACCGCCGGGCGGGCCACCCATCGGACCACCACCCATCGGACCACCGCCCATGGGACCACCCATCGGGCCGCCTCCCATGGGACCGCCGCCGCCCGGATTTCGAAAGCGGTCACTCAGCCACGCTGCAATTTCTTCCTTCGTGATCACGTTGTCGTGGTTCTTGTCCGCGGCCGATGGATCCGACCGGAAACCACCCCACTCTTCCTTCTCGAATTTGCCGTTCTTGTTCGTGTCGTAGCGATCGAGAATCCCGCGCACGATGCCTTCCATCCGAGGATCAACCGCGCCGCCGGAACCAGCTCCGGATGAACTGCCTGCCAGCGGCGGCGGCGCGGCGCCCTTCTTGGCCGTTGTGGTTTCGGCGCCGCGGCGCAATGCATAACGAACCGCCAATTCCGCGGCCGTCAGCTTTCCGTCCGAGTTCCGGTCATAGGTCTTGGGATCTTCGCTCCAGCGTCCCTCGGCAATTTCCTTTGCATCGAGTATGCCGTCTTTGTTCTGGTCGTATCTGGCGATCCGGTCGTTGGCCTCGCGGAGATCCGCCTCATTGACTTTGACAGAGGCAGCCTCGCCGGCCGTGCCAAAACCGGGAGGTATCGGCAGAATGTCCTTGGAGCCAAACCCAGGCACGAGCGGCTCGGCCGCCGGAGACGCCGATCCGCCCCCTTGAGGCGTTTCGCCGCCGGGTGCTCCGCCACCCCGCTGTTCGCGCAACCGGTCCATCGCATTGGCCAATTTTTCAATCGGAATCGGTTTGCTCAGATCCAACTGCGGAACCTGGCTGGCAATCCGCTCCAGGAAGAACCTTGCTCGCCCCTGAGCTTCATTGGGATCGATCATGCCGTTGCCGTTTTCGTCAAACCGCTTGATCATGTCCGTCGGATTGAACCCCGGCATACCTCCGCCGCCGAACGGCATGCCGCCGCCCATCGGCCCCCCCATCGGTCCGCCGCCGCCAAAGGGCATACCGCCCCCCATTGGTCCACCCATTGGACCACCCATCGGTCCGCCCATCGGGCCACCGCCACCAAAGGGCATGCCGCCGCCCATCGGGCCACCCATGGGCGGGCCACCCATCGGGCCACCGCCGCCAAAATCGGGGCCCCCGCGGAAGCCGCCGCCATCACGGCCGCGATCGCGTCCGCGGTCCCTGCCTCCTCGCCCGCCTTCGCGACCACCGTCGCCATTGTTTTCCTGGGCCGAGACATTGGCAATCAGCAGAGCCATCGCCACAACCCAACCAAGCGGCGCCGGCCAGCGGGAAAAACTGCGGGACATGTTTCAAGTTCCTCAGCGACGGAATGTCGGCAGGAAAGACAGAGCACCCGGTCGGCGAAAATGAGCCGAACTCATGATGCAGTATACCATTATCACCAAGGCAGGGCGTTCCGCCAACAGTTGTATTTAACCCAATTTCGTCGGCAAAGTTCCGGCCATTCGGCCTGAACGACCGCGCGGCCGGTGAGTTTTATGTCCAATCCGACCGCGTTGACGATGACTGGGCAGGGCGCTAAATTGGGGCCACGTACAGATTTCCCCGTGTTGTTCACGGGATTTCCACCTTTGCCAGCAAGGATCGGCGGACCATGTCGTTACCCTCCATCGACATCGAGCATTTGGCCATCAATACGATTCGGACGTTGTCCATGGACGCCGTTCAACAGGCAAACAGCGGCCACCCGGGAACTCCGATGGCCCTTGCTCCCGTTGCGTACGTGCTGTGGAATCGGATTCTTCGATACGATCCGGCCACTCCGCTCTGGCCCGCCCGAGACCGATTTGTGTTATCGTGCGGCCATGCATCGATGCTGCTCTATTCGCTGCTGCATCTGGCTGGCGTCAAGGAAGCCAATCCGAAATCCCGCAACGGCAGGCAATTCGCCGTCACGCTGGAAGACATCAAGAACTTCCGACAACTAGGCAGTCCGTGCGCCGGGCACCCGGAATTCGGCGACGCGTCGGGCATCGAAACGACAACAGGCCCTCTGGGACAGGGTGTCGCCACGAGCGTCGGAATGGCCATTGCCTCGCAATGGCTGGCGGCCCGCTACAACCGGCCGGGCTTTGACCTGTTCCAATACCACGTCTATGCAATGTGCGGCGACGGCGACTTGATGGAAGGAGTCGCCGCAGAGGCCGCGTCGCTGGCCGGCCACCTGCAATTGGGGAATCTCTGCTGGATCTACGACGACAACCACATCACGATCGAGGGCAAGACCGACCTCGCCTTCAGCGAGAACGTGCGGAAGCGATTCGAAGGTCTGGGCTGGAACACTCTGCGGGTCGAGGATGCCAACGACACGGAGGCAATCCAGCGAGCATTCGAGACGGCTCAGCGAACGATGGACCGCCCGACACTCATCGCGGTCCGCAGCGTGATCGGTTACGGCGCACCGAACAAAGCGAACACGCACGACGCCCACGGGGCGCCGCTCGGCGCCGAAGAGATCCGGCTGACCAAACAGTTCTACGGATGGCCGGAAGACCAGCAGTTCAGGGTGCCGGACGAAGTCCGCGCGGACTTTGCCGAGGGCATCGGGGCTCGCGGCCACGACGCGTGCGAGGATTGGCACGAGCAGTTTGCGAAGTACCAGCGGGAGTATCCGGCTCTCGCCAACGAACTGAAGACAATGTGGGCCGGCAAACTGCCCGAGGGCTGGGACGGTTCGCTGCCGGTGTTCCCGGCGGATGCCAAGGGTCAGGCGACGCGAGTATCTTCCGGCGTGCTGGTGAATGCGACCGCCGCGTCCGTGCCGTGGTTCATCGGCGGTTCAGCCGATCTGGCGCCGTCCAACAACACGTTGGTGAAGGACGGGGGCCACTTCAGTGCAAAAGACCGTGCCGGCCGCAACTTGCATTTCGGGATTCGCGAACACGCCATGGCGGCTGCCGCCAATGGAATGTCGCTGGCCGGATTGCGTCCCTATTGCGCCACTTTCTTTGTGTTCAGCGACTACCTCCGCCCCTCGATGCGGCTGAGCGGTCTGATGCACCAGCCCGTGCTGTACATCCTCACCCACGATTCGATCGGCCTGGGCGAAGACGGACCGACCCACCAACCCGTCGAGCACCTCGCTGCATGCCGCGCCATACCGAACCTGCTGGTGGTGCGCCCGGCCGATGCCAATGAAGTCGCCGAGGCTTACCGGACGATTCTGGGAATCAACAATCGCCCCGCAGCCCTGATTCTCTCGCGCCAGAACCTGCCCACACTCGATCGAGCGAAATTCGGCTCGGCCAAAGGGGTCGCGCGGGGAGCCTACATTCTCTCCGACGCACCCGGCGGGCGTCCCGACGTGATTCTCATCGGCACGGGCAGCGAAGTTTCGCTTTGCGTCGCGGCTCAGCAGCAACTGAACTCTGAGGGAATCGCCACGCGGGTCGTCAGCATGCCGTGCTGGGAACTGTTCGACGACCAGGACGCCGCCTATCAGGAAGGCGTTCTGCCGCCCGGCGTCTCGGCACGAGTGGCCGTGGAAGCCGGAATTCGCCAGGGATGGGACAGGTACATCGGCTCGCGCGGCCGATTTGTGGGCATGAGCACGTTCGGCAAGTCCGCTCCGGCTCCGAAGCTCTATTCGTATTTCGGAATCACCGTCGAGCAGATCGTGGTCGAGGCGAAGGCATCCCACGGCGGACTTTAAAGTCTTCCGCAGGCCCGACCCCGACGGCGCCTATTCCGCAGTCGGTTCCACATCGAGCGGTTTTCCGGGCACCCAATGAAAGCGGAGGTCGCCCGGTTGAAGCCGTCCGGGTTCGCGCGCGCCGGCCCCTTTCTGCCTGGTGCGCGAGTCACCCAGATCAGCCCGCATCTCGTCGGCCAGCCTGGAGATCGTCGCCACGACATCGGGGTGCCGGTCGGCCACGTTCGTCGTCTCGCCCGGATCGTTCTGAAGATCGAACAGTGCCAGATCGATGGCCGCCTTTTCGTACCGAGCCGGCTTCCCGCCGGTTCCGCCGGGACGACCGCCAAGCGTTTGGTACGCATGGGGAAAGTGCAGTTTCCACTGCCCCATGCGCACGGCCTGCAATTCCTCCAACCAGTAGAAGAAAAGGGCATCGTGGGGGCTTCGAGCGCCGGGTTCCGCGGCCATCAGCGGCCAGATATTCCTGCCGTCAATCTTGTGGTCCGGCAGTTTGGCGCCGCACAGATGGGCCAACGTCGGAAGCACATCGATTGTCATGGCCGGATCGTGGCACTGCGTGCCCGCCGGTATGTGCCCCGGCCACCACATGACGGCAGGCTCGCGGCAACCGCCATCGAACATCGTTCCTTTGCCCTCGCGCAGCGGACCGGCGGAACCCGCGTGATCTCCATAGCTCAGCCAGGGCCCGTTGTCCGCAGTGAAAATCACGAGCGTGTCCTGCTCCAGTTTCTCAGCGCGCAGCGTGTCGAGAATCTGCCCCACCGACCAGTCGATTTCCATCACGACATCGCCGAAGAGTCCCCGCGATGATTTCCCGCGGAACTTGTCCGATACGTGCAGCGGCACGTGAACCATCGAGTGCGGGAGGTAGACCAGGAACGGACGCGTCTTGTTCCGCTGGATGAACTGCACGGCCCGCTCGGTGTACAGCGTCGTCAGCTGATTCTGGTCCTGATCGTCCACATCGGCATCGACGATGCGGGTCCCGTCAAACAGCGGCAGTTTCGGAAACCGGTCTCCGGCCTCTGGGTGATTCGGCCACATATCGTTCGAGTACGGCAATCCCAGGTATTCGTCGAACCCGTTGTTCGTCGGCAGGAATTTCGGATGGTGACCGAGGTGCCACTTGCCGAAGCAGGCTGTCGCGTAGCCGCGCTGCTTCACGACTTCACCGAGCGTCATCTCGGCGGAATTGATGCCGTGCGCTGCCTGATGGGCCAGCGCTCCCTGAATGCCGACTCGCACGTTGTAGCACCCGGTCATCAGGCCGGCGCGCGAAGCGGAGCAGACCGCCTGCGTGACGTAGAAGTCCGTGAAGACGCGGCCTTCTTTGGCCATGCGGTCCAGATTGGGAGTCGAGTACCCCTGGGCACCGAACGGGCCGATGTCGCCGTACCCCATGTCGTCGATGTAGATCACGACGAAGTTCGGCAGTCGCTCGGCGGCAACTCCGCAGCGAGGCATCGCCGCGGCGAGACACAGCAGACCGGCCGCTAGTGAGAAACGCAGCATGACCGATTCTCCCGGGCTTTGACGGCGGATCCAGGGCCAACCGCGTCGTTACGGTTTCGCTTCCTCTTGATCTTTCAGCTTGCACCACCCGGCCTGAGGCTGGTCATGGATTTTCGCCGGCCCTCCGGCCTGCAGTTTCTGAACCTCGGCCTCCGCCGCCGCGACCGATTTGGCATCCGCATGAACGCTCATGCGCAGATCAAATGCGCAGGACGCCTTCGGTGCGAGTTTGACAACGCGGTCCTGGGACTTCTCGTACGACCGCGGGTTGGGATAGTTCGTGCCGGGTTCGAGGCCGGTCACGTATCCGTCCGCCAGCGCCGAAGTATTCTTCCACAGGGAAAAACAGGGGAGTTGCTTCACGTTGAAATGGAGCGACACGCCGAGCGTGCCGTGAGCGTTGCGCAACAGCGCCATCGACTGGTCATGGCTGTCGCCTCGCAGCTTCAGGAAGTACACCTGCTCGGAATAGCCCGGCTCTTCGGCCGCGTAGCTGTCCCACGACGACATGCCTTCGGCGGCCCGTTTGTCGCGCGGCATCATGATCTCGACCGGCGCCATGAAGCGGGCCCCCGCGTCCAGCACGGGAACGCCGAAATTCACGTGGTAGAGAATCTGGGCTTCCGCCGGCACGTCGGAGAGATTGATGATCTCGTCGCGAATCGACAGGTCGGTCGAACCGGCTCGCGTGGTCACCGTCGTCCGCAGGCGGAGCTTCTGAAACAGGAATCGCGTCTCGTCGACTTCTCCGACCACTTTGATTTCGCCGGTCGCGTCGTCGAGCTGCACTTCGACGTGATGGGCCGGCCGGTTGGCGATGCGGCCGTGCAGCGGATAAGTCACGCGTCCCTTTTCGTCGAAATCGGGTGCACCGTTGCTTTCGATCCCGCAGCGCACGAGTAATTCGTCAAAACCCTCCAGCCACCCCAGACCGCTCGGCTCCTGGAACGGAACGAACTGGGGATGCACAGGGCCGGACACGGGAGAATGCCAGCCGATTTCCTGACCGTCTACCCAGGCCTTCCAAATCCCCAGGCCGCGGGTCGGCAGTAAATCAAACGACAGCCGCCCATTGTTGACCCGAAGGCTGGAAACTCCTTCGCTGAGCCCTCCGTGCAGCGTTCGCTGCGCGACACTGCACCCGCGCAGCGACTTTGCGCCGTCGGCGGGCTGGATCACGAGTTCCTCGATTTGAGTTCGCGTCGCCTTGTCGATGATGGTCCACGTTTTGACGGCCATCGCATATCTCCGTCGCGTTTGGAAAGCCGTGAAAGAAAGAGGCGGCCCGCGGCCGCGCGGTCACCGATGCCGAGGGACGACAGTTTACGTTGCAGGCCGTGCGAATTCCAGCGCGGGAACATTCCGAATTTGATTGACGTTTACTTGCGAGCCACTCCGAAACTGAATAAAACAACCATGCACCTGCCGCGCCGGCCCCTCAAGCGGCAGCGAATCTGCGTACGCAACTTTTCGCGTGGAACAAAGCCGGCCACTGGTTCCATGGACGCCGTAAAGCTTTGGAGACGACGGGAGCCATGATCGCGCAAAACATCGTGAAGGGTGACAGTGTCCGCCAGGTGCTGGAACGTGCAATGGAAGCGGGAGGCGGTCTGCTGCGCCTCACCCCGACGTGGGTACCGCGCAGCTTTCTTCATCCCGGCAAGCGAATCAAGTTGCACCCGGACGATTACTATGCCTACGGCGCTCATCGCGGCGGCATCGACGAACGCTGGTTCGCCAGCACCACCGATGCGGCGAACGAAGGCCGCGTGTGGCATGAAGGCCAGAGCTTCTGCAGCTTCGGCGGCCAGCAGTTCCTGCTGAAGGACGCGGTCGAGGAAGCGGGCGAACGAGTGGTCGGCAAGGCCCTCTGGCAGAAATACAAGCGATGGCCGGTGTACTCGAAGTTCTTCGACAACATGGGCCCCATTCCGCACCACATGCACCAGAAGTTCGAGCATGCGAAGCTGACCGGCCAGGAAGGCAAACCCGAAGGCTACTACTTCGCTCCGCAGTACAACAACTGCGACAACGCGTTCCCGCACACGTTCATGGGCCTCGAACCGGGAACGACCAAGGCCCAGGTTCGCAAGTGCCTTCAGGACTGGAGCAAGGGCGACAACGGCATTCTCGACCTGGCCAAGGCCTATCGGCTGAAGCGGGGCACGGGCTGGCTGATTCCGCCGGGCGTACTCCACGCTCCGGGTTCGCTCTGCACGTACGAACCGCAGTGGGGCAGCGATGTGTTCGGCATGTACCAGTCGCTGGTCGAGAGCCGCGAGGTGCCGTGGTCCCTGCTGGTCAAGGACGTCCCCAAGGACAAGCACCAGGACCTCGATTACATCATCGAGCAGCTGGATTGGGAAAAGAACGTGGATCCCAACTTCAAGGACCACAACTACCTCGAACCGATCTGTGCCGAACAGGGCCAGGGCTGGCAGGACGACTGGATCGTCTACGGCCGCGTGGACGGCACGCAGTACTTCAGCGCCAAGCGACTGACGGTCGAACCGGGCGCGAAGCTCACCCTGAAGGACCCGGGACCGAGCGGCTGGATCACCGTGCAGGGCAAGGGACGCATGGGCCGCCTCAACCTGCAGACCCCCGCGATGATTCGCTTCGGCGCCGAAACCGAGGACGAAGTCTACATCACGCACGAGGCAGCGACCGCCGGCGTCGAAATCGAAAACACGGGCAGCGAACCGCTCGTTGGACTCCGCTATTTCGGTCCCGATACGTTCACCAACATGCCCAACGTTGGCGATCACAAGAAGGCGTGACAACGCCCCAACGACAACGCAATCGCGGGGACGCGCGGCTGGATCCGCGCGTCCCCCGCGTTAACATCGGCACAGGGCGGCAGGGCCGCCAGCCGGAGCGGTGCCACGGCACCCGATCGGACACCGGTTCCCGTTGGTCGCTGGACTTCGCGCGAAAAGTCACAATTCCGACGGTCAGCACACTCGGCGGCCATACCGCCGGCCAAAGCGGCGTTACAGCACCGGAATAAACACCGGCTCCCGTTGGTCGCTGGACTTCGCACCAAGAGTCGCGATTCTGACAGTTATTAGCACTGGGGGGACGTGAAGATGAGCAACGCTCGCAACAACTATCCGAAGCTGCACAACGCGGCATGGCCCGGAGTCGTCGGCAAGGGCTCTGAAGAAGAGCCGTTCATCGATCTGGATACCATGCTCGATCTGACCGCCGCGGCCAGCGTGGACGGCGTGAAGTTCGACGGGTTCGACCTTTTCCTGTTCGACCCGCACATCAGCATCGACGCTTCGGACGACGACCTGAAGCGATTAGCGGAAAAAGCCAGTTCGCGAGGCCTCGAGATCGGAACGGTGGTGGCGCCGGTCTGGGGCCCGACCAACGGCGGTTCCGCTATGGGAAACGACGCGGAACAGCAGCAGTTCCTGACCCAGGTCCGCAAGGGGTGCCGCATCGCAAAGCGTTTGCGGGAACTGGGTGTGCGCCCCAACGGCGCAGTGCGGATCGACTCGGCCTGCGGCGTCGAGGACTGGTCAAAGGATCCCGAAACGAACTCGAAACGGATCGCTGATACCTTCGCCAAGGCCTGCGTAATCGCTGAAGCACACGGCGAAAGACTGGCCGCCGAAGGCGAAATCTGCTGGGGGGGCATGCACAGCTGCAAGGCAATGCTCCAGGTGCTGGAACTGGTCAACCGCCCGCAGGTGCTCGGATTCCAGGCCGACATGGCCCACACGCTGCTGTACCTGATGGGCTACAACGCTCCGCAGGACGCACTGCTTCCGCCGAACTTCGACTGGTCCGACCGGCAGACGTTTGACAAGGCTTACCGCCAGTTGACCGATGCGCTGCGGCCCTGGACCATCGATTTCCACATCGCCCAGAACGACGCGACGGTGAAAGGTTCCGGTTCGCACGACAAGACCGGACGACACTGCCTTCCCGACGATCCCAACGGCAAGCTGGATGTCGTCGCCCAGGCGGGCTGCTGGATGAGGGACGGCCAGGGTCAGGTGACTCGCAAGTTCCGGCACGTCTGCTGGGACGGGTGCATGTTCCCCAACGAAGTCATGAAGCAGCCCCGCACGTGGAATTCGATCCTGGCCACGATGATCGCCGTGCGCGACGCCCATGGCTGGCGCGAATAACGCGGCCTCCAACCAATCACTTTCTCCCCCTGGAAAGCCCACATTTCCCCTTGAAAAGAGAGAGAACTGAGTCATGACAAAGAAACTGAATATCGGCATGCTCGGCTGCGGCTTCATGGGCCGTGCTCACTCGAATGCCTGGCTGCAGGTGAACCACTTCTTCTCACGCGAATATCAGCCCGTGCTGAAGACGTGCTACGGCCGCCTCGAAGACAAGCCCAAGCTCGAAGAGTTCGCCAAGCGATGGGGTTACGAGTCCATTGAGACCGACTGGAAGAAGGTCATCGAACGCGACGATATCGATCTGATCGACGTCTGCGTGCCGAATATCATGCACCGCGACGCGGTGCTGGCGGCGGCCAAGGCCGGCAAGATGATTGTGTGCGAAAAGCCTCTGGCCATGAACGCCCGTGAAGCCGAGGAAATGGCCGAAGCGGTCGAGAAGGCCGGCGTGAAGAACATGGTCAGTTTCAACTACCGCCGAGTGCCCGCGATCACGCTGTTCAAGCAGCTGGTGGACGAAGGGCGAGTCGGACGGCCGTTCCACTATCGCGCCACCTACAACCAGGACTACACGATCGGCGCCGACGTGCCGCAGGGCGGCATGGCTTTGTGGCGGCTGGACTCGAAAGTCGCCGGATCCGGCGTGACCGGCGACCTGCTGGCCCACTCGATCGACACGGCGGAATGGATCAACGGTCCGATCCAGAAAGTCACGGCCCACGCGGAAACGTTCATCAAGGAACGCAAGCACGCGGACACGGGCAAAGTTGAAAAGGTCGACATCGACGACGCCTGCATGTTCCTCGCGGTCTTCGCCAACGGTTCGCTCGGGACGTTCGAGAGCACCCGCTACGCCCGCGGCCGCAAGAACTACAGCTCGATGGAAATGAACGGCGAGAACGGCGCGCTGTTCTTCGACCTGGAAAACGCGCACCAGCTCAAGATCTATCGCTACGCCGACCCGGGGACGGGCAAGAAGATCGAGGACCACCTGACCGGCTGGCAGGAAATCCTCGTGACCAACTTCGAGCACCCGTACATGAAGAACTACTGGGTTCCCGGCTGCACGACGGGTTACGAACACACGTTCATCAACTCGTTTGCAGACTTCCTGGCAAGCCTCGAAGGCGGCCCGGCCTTCCAGCCCGACGTGCGGCAGGCAGTCCGCACTCAGAAGGTATGCGAGGCCGTGCTGCAGAGCGCCAAGAGCGGCCAGTGGGTCACGATCCCGTGATCCGGATGCTGCAATGCCGATAGGAGATCCGACAGCCAAGCTGTAGAATGCAGCTTGGCTGTCTTCGTTTCAGCTCCGCTTGCGGGGAGGACCGCGTGCATGTCGCGAGACCGTGCCACGGAGAATCAGACCGATCCATTCGCAGCGACCGCCTTGAACTCGGCAAACAACACCGGTTTTTTTGAATTGGACGAGGATGGCCGCCTGAGGGTCCAACTGAACGGCGGCATCTGGATCAAGACGGGTACCGTCCTGATGTCCGACGGCCAGTTTGAATTCCGGAAGGAGAGATGGCGTGATACGGGGCTGATTCGTTTCTTCAAACGTATCGCCTGCCGGGCGCCGGCGATGACGCGGGCCGAGGGTTCCGGACGGCTCTGCCTGGCCGATTCACCGAAGAAGATCGTGGTGGTAAGACTGTCGGGCGAATCGCTGTGGGTTGGCGAGTCCGACATTCTCGCCATGGAATTGACGCTCGAGCGGGACTTCGCGCCGCTGCGACGCATTGCGGGACTGGGGGCGACAAGCGGCCTCTGTGTGCGGCTGCACGGATCCGGACTGGCTGCGATCAGCACGCGGTACGAATTGATCCGGCTGAAAGGCCCTTTGCGTTCGCGAACCGCGGCCCGGCGTGACGCGACCAACTGGCCGGGCGGTTTGAAGCCGGAATTCAAGGTCGGCGTCTCCCATCGCGGCGCGGGCACGACCGCGGCGCAGCGGCTTTCACGATGCCTTGTCAATCACAATATGTCGCGACTGGCGAATTCCGCGGATCCCGCGTGTGCTGCGAACTCCTGAATTCCGCGCGAGGCGCTGCCCGACGATGCGTTGAACACCAAGATCTGCTCCGGTCCCGGACGAAATGAATTACTTCGCCCACGCTATTCGTTTCCTGGATGACCCCTTCTTTCTGTCGGGAACCGCCCTGCCCGACTGGTTGTCGGTCGTGGACCGCCGGTCGCGGGTCCCGTCGAAATCCGCCCTGCGTTTTGTTCAGCATCACGACCATGAACTTGCGGCGTTGGCCCGCGGAGTTGTCCAGCACCATCGGGATGATGCGCGGTTTCACGGTTCCCACGCGTTTCTGTCGACCAGCGCCGCTCTGACCGCCGGCATCCGGCAGATTCTGCGGGGCGACGAGGGATTTCGCCCGGCTTTTCTCGGACACATCCTGGTGGAAATCCTGCTCGACGCCGAACTCATCCGCGACGCCCCCCTGCAATTGGCGCGTTACTACGAGTTGATGGACTCGGTCGACGCGGCACGAGTGGCCCACCTGGTCGGACACATGGCGACTCGCCCGGTGCCTCAACTGGAGATCTTCATCCCGCTGTTTTCCGCGGAGCGGTTCTTGTACGACTATTCGGACGATGCCAAACTGCTGAAGCGATTGAATCGAGTCCTGCAGCGAGTTGGCCTTCCAACGATCGACGATGAGTTCCTGAAGCTGCTTCCCGACTTTCGCGAGCGGGTGCGCAGCGTGCGTGCGGAACTGTTCGACGACTGGACTCGAAAAGAAAACGGATCGTGATGCCGCGGGAATTCCCTGCTGCGCGGACTCCGGGCGGAAACGGTTGCCCGCCGGCGCGGGGCAAATCTCTCGGTTCGGATCTCGACTGGCGCAAGACGAATCATTTGGTGTCCGTGAGCTGAGGAGCAAATTCATGAAGTTCGGGTTGAACCTTTTGCTGTGGAGCGGCGAGATCAACGACGCCCTCATTCCGGCCGTCGAAATGCTGAAGAAAATGGGCTACGACGGAGTGGAAGTCCCCCTGTTCAACTACGGCCTGGACTACGCAGCCTGGGGAGGCCGGCTGGACAGCCTGGGAGTGCAGCGGACCGCGGTCACTGTCCGCGGAGTCGATGACAACCCGATCAGCCCGGATCCGGCCGTCCGCGCCAAGGGGGTCGAGAACACGAAGCGGGCCATCGACTGTGCCGCGGCTCTCGGCGCCACGCACCTGGTCGGCCCGCTCCATTCGGCCCTGGGCCACTTCAGCGGCAAGGGCCCGACACAGGACGAATGGAAATGGGGCGTGGAGTCGATGCGCCAGGCAGCCGAACACGCCGGTCAGGCCAAGGTGATCATGGGCCTTGAGGCCGTCAATCGCTTCGAGTGCTACCTCGTGAACACGCACTCCGACGTGGCGAAACTGGCACGCGAGGTCAACCATCCCAATTGCCGCGTGATGTACGACACCTTTCACTCGAACATCGAGGAAAAGAACGTGCCGGCTGCGATTCGCGCGTGTGCCGACGTTCTGTGCCACGTGCACATTTCCGAGAACGACCGCAGCACGCCGGGCACCGGCAACGTCCGCTGGGCGGAGAACTTCGACACGCTCAAGGCCATCAACTACGATGGATGGCTGATGATCGAGGCCTTTGGCCTCGCCCTGCCGGAACTCGCTGCCGCGACCAAAATCTGGCGGCGCATGTTCGACAGCGAAGAGCAACTGGCCCGCGACGGGCTGGCCTTCATGAAGGCCGAGTACGCCAAACGCTGGTAGATTCGTCTTGCCAGTGCGGCGAGCGGCCTTCTATAGTGCCCGCTATGGCGGAATCCAAAGGTCGCAGGAAAAAGCAGGAGGAGCCGGCCGATCTCGGACTGGGCGATTTTCAGCAGATCGTCCCCGCAGACGGCCTTTCCCTCGATGAACTGGGCGCTGCCTTCGCCCGCATGGTGGACGAAGGCAGCGACCCTTACGAACCGCTCCCCGCCGCGCCGGCCCCCGGTTCGGCCCCCGCGGAAATCGACGATCTGATTCTCGACGAACCCGAGGCTTCCGGGGAATGTCCGATTTCGCCCCAGTCCATTCTGGAGGCCATGCTTTTTGTCGGCTGCCCGTCGGGTCAACCGTTGACGAGCCGGCAGATCGCAGCACTGATGCGGGGCGTGCGGCCCCAGGAAATCGACGCATTCGTCGCTGAATTGAACGCGGTTTATGCGGAAGAAGGCTGCCCGTATCGCATCGTGTCCAGCGGCTCGGGTTACCGCATGCAGCTTCTCGACGAGTATGCGGGCCTGCGCGACAAGTTCTATGGCCGCGTCAAGGAAGCGAAACTGACCCAATCGGCAGTCGATGTCTTGGCAGTGATTGCGTATCGCCAGCCCCTGACGCGAGATCAGGTCGATGCGCTGCGGGGCAAACCCAGCAGCGGAGTTCTTTCCCAACTGGTCCGCCGACGCCTGCTGCGAATGGAACGCCCCCCGGAAACCCCTCGCCAGCCGCTGTACTACACGACAGAGCGTTTTCTGAAACTCTTTGGACTCCAGGATCTGGCGGAATTGCCGCAGGGTCAGGACGAAGATAAAGTTCTCTGACACGAGGCTTCCCCTTGGCCTGAAGCGCCCCCTCGGCTGAAACCGCCTGCCGGCGCTGACGGCTCGCGCTGACGCATGGCCGCTTTGCTGCTAGAATTCCGAACGGTTCGTCGGAAGTCCAAGTACTCTTCGGAAGTCCAGGCACGGAGTGCACCGGAAAACGCTGCAGCGGAATACGATGTCGTCCCGTCACCTCCCGCAATCCCTTGAAAGCTCGGCGCCGGCCGTCCTGTCGTCTTTGCTGAATTGCGACTTTGGCAGGCTGGCGCAGGAAGTCGAGGACCTCGAGGCGGCGGGAGTAGCGGGTTTCCATCTGGATGTGATGGACGGCCATTTCGTGCCCAACCTGACATTCGGGATGCCGATCGTGGCCGCCGTGCGGAAGCTCACGCGACTGCCCCTGGACGTCCACCTGATGATCTCGGATCCACAGCGTTATCTGCGGGATTTCCAGCGCGCGGGAGCGAATCTGATCACTTTCCACGTGGAAGCCGTGGCGGATCCTCGCCCCCTGCTTGAGGAAATCCACGAACTGGGAATGGGCGGGGGAGTTGCGATAAACCCCGCCACGCCGTTACATTCCGTCGAGCACTGCCTGGACTTGTGCGATATGGTGCTGGTCATGAGCGTTCCGGCCGGCTTCGGCGGACAGCAGTTCGACCAAAGTGCAATTGACCGCCTGCGGCAACTGCGTCAACAGGCCCACCCCGGCCTGCTGCTGGAAGTGGACGGAGGCATCAGCGACCGGACGATCGGCGACTGCTGGCGGGCCGGGGCCCGGATGTTCGTCGTCGGATCGGCGATGTTCCGGCACCCTCCCTACAAAGACTACATGCACCGGCTGAAGTTGGCGGCCGGCGATTGTGACGGCGACGGCGGCGACCATGACACGCCCCGAAGCTGCCATTCGACCCACCCTTGATATCCCCAACCGATCGAGGTTGAAACGACGGTGACGACGACGATGACGAAACGGCAAAAACGCGGCGTGCCTGAGGGACTCTGGGAGCGGTGTCCCGGATGCCAGACATCCATCTATCGCAAAGAAGCGGAGAGGCGGCTGAACGTCTGCCCGCACTGCGAGTACCACTTCTACGTTCCCGCGGCCGATCGGATCCGGCAACTGCTCGACGAAGGCACCTTTGAGGAATGCGATGCGCATCTGCGTCCGACCGACCCGCTGGGGTTCAAGGACCGCAAGGCGTATATCGACAAGTTGCATGACGAGCAGGAGCGCACCGGCCTGCTTGACGCCGCCATGACCGGAACCGGCATGATCCGAGCGCGCCGCGTCGCATTCGGCATGACGGACTCCGCGTTCTTCATGGGAAGCATGGGATCGGTGGTCGGCGAACGGCTCACCCGGCTGATTGAGCGGGCGACTCAGCAGAAGCTCCCCCTGATCATCGTCAGCGGATCGGGAGGCGGCGCGAGAATGCACGAAGGCATCCTGTCGCTGATGCAAATGGCCAAAGTCTCGGCAGCCCTCGCAAGATTCGATTCCGCCGGCGGGCTGTTCATATCGGTGCTCACGAACCCGACCATGGGCGGCGTGGCCGCCAGCTTCGCATCGCTCGGCGATGTCGTGTTCGCCGAACCGAAAGCCCTCATCGGCTTCGCCGGGCCGCGCACGATCAAAGCCACCATCAAGATCGAACTGCCCAAGGGATTCCAGACCAGCGAGTTCCTGCTGGAGCACGGCTTCATCGATCGAATCGTCCATCGCGAAAAGCTCAAGAGCGAAATCGCGCGCACGATCGACTACTGCGGAAAATGACTTAACCGCCGCCCCCGTTTTTCGACGCACTCCAGTCCCGTTGGGGATAAGGCAGACGCAATGGGCTTCCTCGACCGACTCAAGGCCGTCTTTGGCTCCCGGAATAAAAGCACGGATCGGGACAAGGAACCGAGCAAGGACAGGGCGAAGGCCGCGGGCAAAGCCAGGAACAAAGGAAAAGCCAAGAAACTCGACGTCGATGCGCGGTTCGAACTGCTGCGCGAGGCCATTTCCGGCACCATGTCCAGTTTCTACATGGCGCGGGATCGCCAGAGCGGCGAAATCGTCGGCCTGAAAATCGCCGACCCGGAAAAAGTCGATGCTTTCGAAGCGAGATTCAAAGGCCTGAACAAGCCGTCCGAAGGCGAAATCGCCGTCGAGATGAAACACCCGAATATTGTGGAGACTTTCGAGTACGGCCTCACCACCAAAGGCCTGCGTTACGTCATCATGGAGTACCTTGCCGGCCCCGGCCTGAATACGCTGATCGCCACCCAGGCCCCGATCCTGGACGGAAACCGAGTCGCGCTGATCCGCCAGATGGCCGAAGCGATCGACTATGTGCACCGCGCCGAGTTCATCCACCGGGACATCTGTCCGAGAAATTTCATCTGCACTCCGGATGCAAGCGGCCTCAAGCTGATTGACTTCGGGCTGACACTGCCGAATACCAAGACGTTTCTGCAGCCCGGAAATCGCACCGGCACGCCGATTTACATGGCGCCGGAAATAAGCCGCCGCCGCTGGACCGATCAGCGTCTCGATCTGTTCGCGTTCGGCGTCTCGGCCTACCAGCTCTGCACTTTCGAGTTTCCGTGGCCCGTTTTCGACAACCCGGCGTTGTCGGCGCTGCGATACGATACGGATCCGCCGCGCGATATCCTGGCCGTGCGGCCCGGCCTCCATCCGCAATTGGCCGCAGCCATCATGAAATGCCTCGCGGCCGACCCGAACCGGCGCCCCGCAACGGCCTCCGAAGTACTGCAAATGATCCGTGACGTGCGTTCTGAAACCGCGGACGCCGGCAACTAGACACCGGCGGGCGATCGCCGCAAGCAAGTCCAGAAGGTCCAGGTCACAATCGCTGCAACATGGAGACCTGATGCATGGCCGTGGCGGATTTTCGCGAACGACTGCTGGAATGCCTCGGCGGCCCCTGGCCCGATCCGTCGCCGCTGAATGCGAAAGTGCTCGAAACCAAGGTCGTTGAATCCACGCAGGGTGACGGCTACCGCCTCGAAAAAGTCGAATACGACAACGAACCGGACGACCGCGTTGCAGCCCTGCTGCTGATTCCCTCGTCGTCCAGCCCCGCAAGACCGGTGCCCGGGATCTGCATCTGGCATCAGCACAACGGCGAATGGCATCTGGGAAAAAGCGAACCGGCCGGACTCGCCGGAAACCCGATGCACCACACGGGCGTGGCTCTGGCCCGAGAGGGATACGCAGTGCTCTGCATCGATGCGATCGGTTTCGAGGATCGGCAGCGCAATTATCACCTGCAGGCCGGCAACCTCGAGAGATTCCTGTTCCTGAAATATGTCGTCGCGGGAAAGTGCATGGCCTGGAAGAATATCCTCGACATGCGGCGTGCCGTTGACTATTTGTCCAGCCGCGCTGAAGTGCGTGCCGACCGTCTCGGGTGTTATGGACATTCGATGGGCTCCACCCACACCTGGCTGGTGGGGCCGTGGGAACCACGCCTGAAGGCACTCGCAGGCAACTGCTGTCTGCCCACCTATGCCGGCATCCACAAGCACGAATTGCTGCACTGTTTCCCCAACTTCGTCCCCGGACTGAACCGCTACGGCGACACGCCCGATATCGCGGCCCAGATCGCTCCTCGAGCACTGCATCTGAATTTCGGGGATCAGGATGACGGCAGCCCCATCGAAGAAGTCCATCGGGGAGTCGAGACGATCCAGCGTGCCTACCAGGCCCAGCATGCCGAGAACAGCTTCACCTGGTTCATCCAGGAAAACACAGGCCACGTGCTGAGCCCCGAGATGTGGGAAAAGACCAGGACTTTCTTCGCCCGCCATCTCAAGTAGCGCCCAATCCACCCGGGCCGCGACTGATCTCGAGTCACGCCATAAGACGCTCGTGACGCAGCTTGCAGAACGTGAGGCCCCAGCCGATCAGGTGGGGACTGCCGCAAGTTCGACGGGAGGCAGTTTCTTAAGTTGCGGATTGCCGCCGGACGCGGATGTGGTAGATTGGGATCGACGAATTGCTCGCGGCAACCGACGTCACCGATCCGCCTGCGATCTCCCGAACAGTCTTACTGGGAGTCCGCTTCGGCCGCTCGTTGGTCCGCCGACAGCATTGCTGTCGTAAGCTGTTGCAGAATAACATTTTCGAGGTTGTAGCTCAGTCGGTAGAGCAACGGACTTTTAAGGGAAACTTATTGAGACTGGCGGTTCTGGAAAACGCGAAAAATGCCTTGTTTTCCAGTCTATTTGAGATTTTCGACCAGTCTCAATAAGCACCAAAAAACACCGTAAAACACCGCCTTCCGGTTGTCGGACAACCGCACTTCTCTTAAATCTAAACTCCGGCGCGCTAGATTCACTTTCCGCCGTCAGCGCATAAAAAAACCCCACTGCGTTGGCAGCGGGGCATCGTGCGATCAGCGGGGCTTAGACCGTCTTTACAGATTGGAACTCTTTCCAGACGGACATAGCGCCTTCGGCGAAATCGCCTGGACATGTGGTCTTGAACGCTAGACCATACGACAAATCATGCGTTCTTCCGTTGTAGCGACGCTCCAGCCACGAGGAAATACCTGCGAGTTCCTCGTATGTCGCGGTGTTCTGCGCCCAAAGTACGCCAGCCTCGAAAGCCTCTTTGCGCCGTTTTTCACGCTGGGCTTCGTCCAACTCTCGCTCGCGGGCTCGATCCGCTGCGCGAGCAATCGATTCCGCCTGACTCTGTTGGAGTCTCTCTTTCCAGTCCGACATCGCATCCTCGTTTCTGCATGACGTGTGTTGTGTAGCCCAACTGCGAGCTACTTCTTTGGGCCATCGGCCCCCATACCTTGCCATGCCATGCCATGCGATATGCTGAATTGCCGATCTTTCGATCGCGGCCAAATTGTAACGTGGTCGACACCGCAGGCAAGCATAATTTTCGATTCACTTCCCGCCCGTCCAGGCCTTGCCCTCCACGGCGTGGAACCCAGGCGGAATCACCCGCGCCTGCGTGCCGTCCACCGCTCCGGCGTAGGCCGTGTGGAGTGTCACCGCCGCCCGTGCGACCTGCAGGGAAAGATGCCGGACGACCTCGTCGACCTGCCACCCGTTCCGCCCTGACCTGCTGATGTACGCTACCCCGAACTCGCTTGCGTAGTTGCTGCGACCCATGTTCACGACCTCATATCAAGTTGAACCAAGAAACAAAAAAAGCCCCAGGGGTTAGCTGGGGCTTCATCACTCGAACTCGTCGGCGGTCCGTCCATGGGGCTGGATTCTGCCGCGCTGGGGTGCTGGCCGTCAAGACCAGGGTGGCACCGATCGGGTGTGGCTGTTCGGGCATACCCGATTTACCGCTGACGCCGACCGTCGCCCCGGCTCGGTCACGAGCATCACCGTTACTTTTGCTCTCAATAGGTTCCGCCCGTTCGTCCGGAACCTTTTCCAGCGGTCTTCATCTCCCTGCCTTTATCCCACCTTCACGCTTGCGTTCCTTTGCAAGTCGCGCCTCCACCTGCTTGACGTTCACCGCTACCAGAGCGCGAGCGCGCAAAAAAAGCCCCGCCCGAGGATGCGACTACACGGGGGGGCCCTGCGCCGACTGGCGCTATGCTCCGGCATCCTGCCGGAAATGGATCGTTCAGCGCCGACAGTCGGGCGTGTCCGCCTGCGGGACCGTGGCGGGCTTGGGGATCCGCCCTGACTCCACTAGTCTCCGGTACGTGGTCAGCGCCTGTTCAATCACCTGCCGATGGTCCGGTGCTGGTCGTTGGGTTTTCTTCATCAGACGGCGTCCCTGCGTGCTTGGTTCCGCTGCATGGTCTGTAAGTTGATGGTCCCGAGTCGTGCGTTTAGGTCCGCCTGTATGCGTGCCCTCAGCATGGCGTCCCGCTGGTCTAGGTACGCGCTAACTTGGTTCGCGACGATGGCAGATACGCCGTTTAGGTTGTCGTTGATGGAGACTTGGACCGCGCGCCGGTCCTTCAGTTCGACCTGCAGGCGTTTCTCGGCTTCTTTGCTGCTCTCGATCTTCTGGCGTTCGCTGCCGCCGAAGAACTTGTCGTAGCCTGCTGCCTCCGCTTTCCGAATGTCGGCGTCCTTCACGCCTTTGGTTTCCTCCTCGGTCCCGAGCGCCCGCAGGCGTTGGCGGTCCTTCTTCGACAAGGAGTCGTACCCGAACTCATCCGCCCGCTGCTTTGCCCTTATCGTCGCCTGCTGCTCCACCTCGCCCAGTTGGCCGAACCGCTCCTTGGAGGATTTCAAGTTTTCCTCGGCACCCGCGCCGGTCTCACGCCGCAGTGCGATTTCTTCCTGAATGCCCTCGATCGACTTTTGGATGGAGTTGCTCCGGACGTCCGCCACCTGCTTCTCAACAGCGAGTCCATCACGGGTCAGGTCAGCCACTTTCTGGTGGAGTTCCGCAATTCGCTGCATTGCCGCTTCCTTCTCGGCGTACGACGAATCCGCCCCCAGGGAACCAGCGTAGCGCTGGGCGTCCCGCAGGTCACCCTTCGCAGTTTCCGTCGCCTGCTGGGCGACGTACTGCTTTTGCTGCACTTCAAAGGGAACCGCCCGAACCCGCTCGTCCCGCATCATCCGGTTGAGCGCTGCGCCCTCCGCGTCGGTCGCCGCCGTCTGGGGCTTGAACCGGAGTGCGGCAGCGCGTTCCTGGAGCGCGTCCATCCGCCGCTGACCGCTCCTGTCCTCTTGGAATGCGTCGATCCGCATCGACTGCCTGACGGCGCGTCGACTCTCCGCGATTGTCCGCAGTTGGTCGTCCGCCGAGACCTTGGCAGCGCCCTGGGCCTCGTTCCGCTGCTGCTGGTCGGTAAATGCGGCGTAGCGTCCCTCGGTCGCCTTCACCCGCGCCTTGCTCTCGCGCAGCCCCTTGAGTTCTGCGGCAGGTCCGAATGATATGGCGTCCCGTGCCCCCTGCGCCGGGAGCATGTCATCGGCCCAAGACATCGCGCCGACAGCGCCCTGAGCCACCTTTTCACGCCACGATCCAGGGGCAGCGCCTCCGCCGATGCCGTACTTTCTGGCGTCCCCGATCGTCTGGACGAAACTCACGACCGCCCCGATTGACGCAGCGATCGCTGCCGCGAATGCCGCCACGGGTGCCGCGATACTACCACCTGCCGCTGCTCCCGCCGTGGTCGTAGCCGTGGTGCCACCTGCCGCTGCTGCTCCACCGCCCATCAGCATCTTGCCCGCTACTGCCGCACCGCCGACCCCTGCCGCCGTGTTCGCCACATTGCCCACGGTGGACAGCGCCGACGCACCCTTGGAGACGGTGCGCATGCCCGCCATGAGGTTACCGGCGTTCTTTGCCGTCGCCACCCCGCCGGACACCAGATCGAACACCGCCTGCACCTTAATCAGACCTCGGAGCAGCTTGTCCGTGTTTTCCTCGCCGACCAGCCCGAGCGCAGCGAACCCTCGGCCGAACCGCGCGATCGACTCGGTTGCAGCCACGAATCCCTCAGCCATCTTCACGCGTCCGGCGT
This sequence comes from uncultured Planctomycetaceae bacterium, assembly GCA_903863885.1. Taxonomy (GTDB): domain Bacteria; phylum Planctomycetota; class Planctomycetia; order Pirellulales; family Pirellulaceae; genus CAIPEB01. The sequence goes on from CAIPEB010000090.1 coordinate 50,816, forward strand.
GGATCTGACCCATAGCGCGTTCTTGCTCGCGCTGGGCGCTGCGGATCGCCTTGACGGAGTCCGCCTCCTCCTGCTCCGCCCGCTTTTTTGTATCGCGTGCCATCGACAGTTGGCGGGCGCGGTGCCGGTCGTGCAGGCGCTGCGCTTCGCGGTCCTGGGCGGTGTAGTGCGCGATCGTCTCCCGCACCGTCTTCGCCGCCTCGGTCTGATCGGATGCCCGATACTTGGCCTCCAGGGTAGACAGTTGCTCAAGAGACTTCCGGCGGTCTTGTAGGAGTCGATCGCCGAAGGGCGTGGGGTTGGCGTTCATCACGCCGCTGACGCTCTGGAGGGCATCCAGCCGCTGCGTGGTATTCGCCCGCTGCCGAGCCGCTGCTGCGTTCTGGCGGTCCTGCTCCCGCTTCGCTGCCGCCGCTTCCCGCGCTTTCTCGCGCAGGATCGATTCCCGCTCAATCCGATCTTCGCGCTCCTGCCGGAGACGCTCCTGCGTGTCGGCCGACTGCCGCTGACGTACTGGGGATCCGCCGGACGTCACGTAACTGGTGGACGGCGTCGACGTGGATCTCGATCGCACCGACGAGTCGAACCCTTTCGCCGCCAGTGCGGACAGGTTTCCTATTTGTCCCTTCGCCCGCTCGATCTCCGTTAGGATCGATCGTGCTGCGGCCTTTTCCGTCTGCTCGATAGATTTCCGCGCCTCGCCCAGCGCCTTCAGCAGTTCGGAGATCGTCCGCCCGGTGCGCGGATCGCCTTCGACGCCGAGCCGAAAGACTACGTCCCGTTCGCCGCCGCTGCTGCTGCTCTTGGATTTTGCCATGACTTCACAGTCCTATTGATGCCGCCGCTTGCCGCAGCGCGTCCATGTTCGGTCTTGGGGTCGTCGCATCCACGGGGACGATGTTCAACCAGCAGGCGCAGCGAACGTGCGCAGGGGGCCCGTTCGGTGCGAATATCCTCCAGATCGTTTCGTCGGTGCCATGGAGCGCCACACACAACGGGCAGTGCTCCGCCTCACCGAGTTGCCAGATCGATTTTCCGCCGGTGCCCGTGCCCGTGGTCATCATCGCCACGGTTGCCAAGATCGCCGCCGAGTTCGCTACCGTCGTTTCGGTGACCGCCACCGCTTCGGCACGGACGGGACCGAGGATCGATTCCAGATCCGCCGCTACCTGCGCCTTGCTGGGCTCCGCATTGATCCACCCGTCGATCGTGGATCCCAGCCGCTGCTGGGTATTCGCCACAAACTGACGGGCCACGTCCGCCGCCCTGCCGGTGGCGAAGACAACGGCGCGGGGATCGTGGGGAATGATCTCCAGCCCGTGCTGTTCAGCGGATGCCATCCACGCCAGAACCAACAGCACCCCGACGTCGTCGGCAACGTCCCGCTCCATCTCGACCCACATGCGACCCCATGCCGCATCCGTGCGGGCCTCGGGGATCGTCTTGGCCAGCGGATCGGCACCGAGGAGTCGTGCGATCTCCTGGCGATAGCGCTCGATCGTTCTGGACAATCGAGCAGTTGCTGCCGCCTCGATATCGGATCTGCCGATAAGTTGGCTCACGGGTAATTCTCCGTGATCAGCGATCGCACCCGCTGCATGGATTCCGCCGCCGTTTTCGCGCGGGCCTCCACCATGTGCTGCGCTTCCTGTTCGGCGTCGAGACCTGACTTCGCCGCCCACGTCTCGCGGGATAGGACGCCATTGCGAAAGAGGATCTCCCTTTCCTGGGCCTGCTCAAGGGACTTTTTCTCATCCACGTCGGGCGGTTCGATATTGACCTCGACGAGTTTTTCAAACTGGGCCCACGGCATCGAGAATCGGGAGAACCGACCAGCCGCGTACGCGTTCTCCAGCGCTCGCCAGACAATGCGGTAGAAACTCCGCGCGATGCGTGCCTGCGATGCCACGGCGTATCGATGGAATCTGCTTCCCGCGACGATCGACGAGGCGTAGTTCGCGTTTTGATCGTTGCCCGAAATCATCCCCTCGGATAAACACCAGCGCGTTGCCACCTGCCGGAGAATGCCCTGGACTACCTCCAGGAATGCCTGCCCGCGTTCGGCCCCCATCGGCCCCGGCAGATACTCCTGACCGCGCGGAACGTCCAACTTGCTGCCTGGCAGCTTGTGCTCCCGATAGATGTTCTTCGTGCCGTTGGGCGTGGACATCGATACCGTGTAGTCGGCGTTCGCGCTGCGCATCGAAAGTATCTGCTGCTGCGTGACCCCCTCCACGTGCTGAACGATGTAGCTGATCGCCGCCAGTTCGGCAGCGCCTTCGCCCGTGTTTTGCAGCAATCGTGCCTGCTGTTCAAGCCACTTCCAGGCAGGAAAGAAGTCCGTGAGACCGCGCGCCACGTTTCTGTCGACGTTGCTCCGGTGATGCTCACATCGCGATGCTGGCAGATAGTCCGACATCTGGCCGGTCGACCACTGCACGTGATACCCGAACACGGTCTGCACGTCGTGATCGGCCTTGTGGACGCCGAAATCCCAGTTCGTAGCAACGTCCACCTTGACGCCGTACCGCCGAGATAGCTCCGCCTCGCTGAACGGTGCGCCCGCAGGCTGCACGATCTGCTCCGGTTCGATGATGCGACACTGCGTTATGCCGGACCGATCAGGATAGAGAGCCAGAAAGAACTCTCCATCTCGGCGTGACCGCCAGAACAGTTCGCGGTCCAGATCACCCACGAAATCGTTAGCGTCGAGAAACTCGTCGATAACATCTTGGACGCACTCAACCAGCCCCTCGGGAGCGTCGGCGGTCCGCTTAGTTGCGGCCGAAAACTGAAAGCCCTTCCCGATCACATAGTTCGTCAGGTTTTCCCTGATGCCAAGTGCGGGGCAGTTCACCGTGGTGATGTACCGCGCGAGCGCCCTCGCGTTGTCAACATCCAATGCCGAAGTGATCCCCGGCCAGTCCGCTCCGTTATGTCGATCGTTAGGACCGCTGGGGTACGGTGCCGGATCGCCGATTCCAGGCATGAACCCGTACGAATCCATCCCGAACCCGATCGGCAGGTAATCCATTCGGTTCACGAGTTCCTGCCCGTTCAATCGAATGGACTCCGCCACGTTTCGCCGCTTCCTGCGTGATCGCCTCGACATCTTACCGCCCCTTTACTCGTTGCTTGCCGCCCAGCCGCTTGCCAGTATGCCAGCGCGAAATCTTGGTCTGCCGGACGCTCCAGCAATCCTCGCAATACTTCTCACACGACATTGCCGGTCGCTCCTTGCATTGTTCGCACATCGCGCGAACTATGTGAGACTCGGCTTTTTTCCGTAACTCACTTATTAGACCGAACATGACTTAGAGTCTCACAGTTATTAGTAAAAGTCCCCGAGCGGATCGCAGGAGCGGGTTGACCCACTCGGGGCGCAAGGAGATCATCGCAGCCACTCGCGCGGTACTTCCATCGCGCCATGGTCGCAAAGGTGGATTGCCCCACCTACTTGATTTGGCTCCGCGCGGAACGCATCGGCTAGAGAGCCGGGACGGGAATAATCCGGCCGATGTGTGGGCGACTCGGTGTAATCACGGAAGTGCCGCTGCCGGTCTGCGGTCACGTCCCGCGCGGAGTGTTCGTTTTCGGCGAGTTCCGCCGTGTATTGTTTTCGCTGCTCGGTCGTCAGTTTGAGCATCGCCTCCAGTAGGGTCGGCTTCGGGCTGATGCCTGCGGCCTGCAGGATGCGAACGCAATCCCAGGATTCGCTAACGGCGTCCGGCGTGTGGGTGTTCTGGGACTCGAATAGACCCGAGGTCGTACCGCCGCGAGTGACCAGCGCCACGCAATCGACGCCGCTGATTGCTCCGATGACGACCCGTCCGCCCTCAAGGCGTGGAGCGTCGAAAGACGCCTCGTGCGACAGGGACAACAGCGCGGGGTCCCGTTCGGCGATCTCGACCAGCCGCGCCGAAAACGGGTGACTTTCCAGATAGTGCAGATCGGCATAGAGTCCTTCGCCCGCAACGAAACGGACGTTGCGAAGTGCGCCAACGATGTGCTCAACCGAGTGATCGCCCGCCAGTGTCCGCGATCCATCCGGAGCGTTCTGGAATGCCGGATGATCGGTGACGACCTTCACGCCCTCATACATCTGGACCGCTCCCGCGAGCGCCTCCGGTGCGTACTGATAGGTCTGGTCGACCGCGTCCCCGAACTCGCGATAGGACAGCCCCAGGACCTTCGCCGCGTTGCGCGATTCCAGGCCCAGCACCTTAACTCCGCTGATGACTTTCGCGTTCGCGTCCACCCGAGACGCACTAAGTGACTCGATGATTTTTGGCATCCGTGCCGCTCCTGTTAGTGGTGATTAGCGCAGACCGACCAGACCGGTAGCCGTGGTATCCGTGGCGAATACCCGAGTGATCATCAGGCCCGCGAGTTGAACTCCCGTTCCGATGCCGGGAATGATCACATCGTCTCCGCCGACGGTCATTACTCGGACGTCCCCGCCCACTTCGGCGTAGAGTGCCGTGATAGGGAAAGCTAAGTCGTCCGTGTCGGACGGGGTGATCGAGATTGCGCGCTTCCTGCGTATTGCCATGACTCCGCCCTCCCTGGCGGTGGTTGCGAGTAGCGGCACGTCCTGAACCGCTACCCGCATTTTACCGCGTTTCCATCAAGATTGCGCGATGGTCGTCCCGCGCGGAACGGGCTGAATCCGCCACGATTCGCAGATCCGGCAATACTCGGCGTAGGCCGCATCTTCGTCGGCCAGTTCCACGATGACGGGTTGGCTCGTCGGCTCAAGGTAGGCCGCAATGCCAAAGTGCGACTCGAACCGCGATCGGGCGTGGAGCGGATCAGTAGCCCCGACCACGCGCCGCATGCGTCCATCCTGGGGCATGTCGACCAGATACTTTCGCGGTCCGCCGTTGAACAGCGAATACTCCCCGTCGCGGATCATCGAATCGAGGTCGGCGCGGTGCCGCGCCATCCGCTGCACCACGGTCTTCTGCGCCACCTCTTCCCGCTTGACCGCGACCATTGCCACGACCGATTCCGTGAGTGACTCGACCAACTTCTCTAACCTCTCAACGCGTTCTGCTGTCGTCGACATCGTTCTCTAACCTCCAAGTGAAAAAGTAAACTCAAGCAAGTGAATCGATTTCTTCCGCATCGCGTTCGCCGAGAAAATCCGCTCGGGTGCCGCGAGCCCAGCAGAGACCCATTAGGAACGCCGCCGCCGCGTCCCCGTGCCCTTGATCGTCCCGTGGTAACTCGAAGGTCACACGCCCAGCGCGTTCGACTACCTGCGTTCGGCGTAGGTCCCGCAGCAGTTCCTGCTCGTCGTACAGGTCAACACGCCGATGCCGGAATGCCTCGGTCGCGTAGAGTGCCATCTTCTGCTTACTGGGCGGAGTCCAGGGGTAGCGGAACATGACGATGCCCCGCGCCGCTAACCGCTCCGCCAGTAGCGCCGCCTCGAACGGGTCGTACGCGATCCCCAACAGCTTCGCGTCCCTGGCGATGCGCAGTATGTCGGCCTCCACCTGACTCAGCGGCACCACGCCGCCGTACCGCGCGGGGTCCCAGGTCTGCACGTGGGCGAGCCGGAGCCGGGGGCCCATGATGTTGGTCCCGAGTACGACGAATGCGGTTCGGTCCCTTCGGGTCGCAATGTCGAGCGCCCCGATGTACGGCCCGTACTGCTCATCGAATCCGCCGGTAGGACTCGGAAGGGTAATCGCCGCCTCAAGATCCTGTTCGGTTACGAGGGGGCTGTCGGTCCCGATCGTCCATTCGTTGAGCCAGAGGCGCGAAAACTGAAATCCAGGCAGCAGCCGCCGCTGCTCGTCGAGCCGGTCTTGCGTGATCCAAGACGCGCGGGGACCGTCGAGCCGGGAGAAGAACCACGTCGGATCGTTGCGGATTGCTTCACGGGTTTTATGCTGCCAGCTATCGACGAATCCGGCGTTGGTGATGGTCAGCAGCAGACAGTGACCTCGCTTCGCCGCCGCGCTCAAGAGTGAGTCCCAGAGATCGCGGGAGCGCCAATGGCACACCTCGTCCGCGACGATGAAGTCCGGCAGCAAACCGTAGGCGCTGTTCGCGTCGGATGTGATGATCTGGAGTTCCGATTCCGTGCGGGTGTTCACGATGCGGTTCTACTGCACGTCGAGCGTCTGACCGAGCCACGGGTTTAGCGCGACAAGCCGTGAGATCGCATCTCGCAGCAGACGCCCCTGCTCGCGGTCCGCCGCCGCAGCGATCCCCACGAGACGCCGCGTCGAGAAGCAAAGCGCCCACGTGACCGACACCGCGATGTCCGACGTTTTGCTGTGACCGCGCGGCCGCTCCAACCAAGCCCGCGTGTAGCCCGAGGTCGTGGCCTGCCCAGCAACACGCCGCCACCCAGCGTCCAGGGCGGTGAAGTCCCGGCGCTGCCAGTCGTCGAGCACGTCGTCCAGGGGCTGGGGGCCCGCATCCGTGTCCACCAAAAGCCGCTCGCGGAACTCGGCAGGGTAGGAGACCATGCGCCTGAGGGTTTGTGCGTCCATGCTTTGCTCAGTTTGTTGACGGTTCGGGTTTTCGGTTCGGTGCCGGGAGTGCGTCCACCACGGATCGCAGGGTCGAGATAACCTGCTCGATCTGGCGGGAGTGGACGACACGGGAGCGCTCAAGTGACTCGATTCGCGCGGTCAAGGCCTCCAATGCCGTGGCGATACTCGCAAGCGAGTCGTGTAGTTGGGCGTCGGTCACTTGCTGGCCTCCTGTTCGATTCGGTGCTTTTTCAGCAAAACGCGCGGGAGCGGTCCGACGGGTACGTACTGCCGCTGGACGCAGACCCGCGCCAAGATCCCGTGAGCGGTGCGAATCAAATCGCGCAGCGCTAAACGCGCCTCGGCGAACTCCCACCCAGCGAATAACCGCTGCCGGTAAATCACGTCGCCCATCCACTGGTCGATGGTGACTCCCGCCCACCGCAGGACCCGCTCGGCGAACAGCAGGATCGAGTCCGCCACGGGCGTGACCTCGGGTATCCGGCAGGGCCGGAATCGCTCGCCTGACTCGATCCATTTCGCTGCCGCCTTCAGGGCGTCGATGCCGTCGAGAACCGATACGCGTTCAGGTGTCATCGCCTTGACCCTCCGTGCGCTTTTCTGGCGTCGCCTGGCGAGCGCTGGCCGTGTCCATGGTCTCCGAGGTCGTCTCGGGGTCCGGAGCGCGTTCTGGCGTGTCCTGGGGCGTGTAGGCGTTGATGCTCGCCCACGGGTCCGATCCTGCCTTGCGATCCAAGCCCAATCGTTGCAGACAACGGTCCCGCTGATCACTCGCGTCGGATATGGTCTTCAGCAGCGCCAGCCGCTTCTCGACGTCGAGTTTCTCGCCCTCGATCCTGAGCCACCTGCCCGCCAACTGGGCGCGGGTCTCGTGTCGTACGGCGGATAGCAGCAGCGCCTCCTCAAACAACGTGGCAGGGGCTCCCGTGCGTTCCTGAACGGCGTCCCGCATCGCCCTCCGGAATACTCTGGTCTGGTCTTCGATGAACCGTGCGGATCGCGGCAGGGACGATGCCCGCAGCCCGCTGGACATCGCGTTCTGATTGCCGATCGGTGGTCCACCCCCCCGACCTAGCGAGTTACCCTTACCCCAGCGCCCCTTGGAGTCCCGCCCCCCCAGATCGGTAGTGTCCTGATCGGATCCCCCCCCGCCCACGTCGTTCTGCTCGACCTCGACCGGAGCGCTGACCTGTTCGTCTTCC
>CAIPEB010000091.1 GCA_903863885.1 uncultured Planctomycetaceae bacterium
CCGGGCGAGCCGACCTCGTAGTCGTAGCATTGCGGCGTGGCGTTCAGGCTGAACTTCGGCGGGCCGTAGCGGAAGTGGTTCCCGGCCCAATAGCCCAAACCGCCTTCCAGCGTTTGAAAGACGCTGCCCCAAGTGGGCCCTCGCTCCTTCCAGGTGCGTGCGAGCGTTCCCTCGGGTGCCAGCGGTTTGTCTTTGTTGTCGGAGTTGTCCGGCGTGACCCACGAACTCGGCAGGCCGATCTGAAAATCGGCCAGCGGCTGGTCAATGAGCGGCCAGACCGCGGCGTAGAATCCCATCCCGGCACTGTAGCCCGATCCGGCAGGGGGTTGGTCGTGGCTGAAGCCGATATACCCGTGCAGACCTTGGGAGTGCGAGGTGACGACGCCGGTCTTGTCAGCCGCACTGACGGTCGTGACACCCATTGCTATGGCAGCAAGCAGGTGGCAGAGCCGCTCGGTGGTTGTGCGTTTCATAGTCGTGTGTTTGAGGGTCATATCAAGTCCTTAGGTATCGATTCGTTCAAGCGCCCAGGTCAATGAAAGTGCGTCGTTTCATGGTGAAAATCGGATCTTGTTTGATCTCCCTCCATTTGCCGCGCGCCTGAGTCTCCGCGCCGCCCCATTCCAAAGGAGATAACGAGCAGAAGCTCTTCGCGCCTTGTGGTTCTGATTCATGTCGTACCGTTTCTTCCCGCTCTCAGCTTGCGAATATGCTCCGGCGTGGTGCCACAACAGCCGCCCACAATTTGCGCCGGCCAAGTTTGAGCGTATTGCAAATAGCAATCCGGGTTTACGGCGTCCGTGTTGATCCAGCCTTGCGCCTCGTCGGCATAGCCAATGTTACCATAGGCAATGAGCGGAAAATCGGGGCCGCAGACCGCCCGCAATTCGGCCAGTGGCTTAGCCAGAGTGTGAGCCGGGCCGCAGTTCACGCCCAGGGCCTTTACCCCCAGCGGTAACAACACTCCGGCGGCAACCGCCAACGACTCGCCGGATAGGATCCGGCCTTCGCAATCGCACACGAAACTGACCCAAGTGGGCCGGCCCGTGATCGTCGCCAGTTCAGCCGCAATGACGGCTTCCCGAATTGAATTCATCGTCTCGATCAACAGCAGGTCAACTCCCGCTTCCACGAGATGCTGGATCCGCTCGGAGTGCTCGGCGCGGCATTCGTCATCGGGCGGCACTAGGTCGTGGCGATAACAGTCTTCCAGTGGGGCCACCGAGCCGGCCACTTGCGCAGGTTGACCAAATTCAGCGACAGCCTCTTGGGCGGTCGCCACCGCGCGTCTGGACAATTCGCGCGCGGCGTGCGCTTCGCCCGCCAGCGCGCGGCGATGGGTGCGAAAGGTGTTGGCGGTGAGGATGTCCGCGCCCGCGTTCAAGTAGTCCAAGTGAATCTGGCGCAACACATTCAACCCGGCATCCGTGGTGAGCGCATTTGCGGACCACATTGGCAAGCCGGTGTCCACTCCGCGCCGGTTCAATTCCGTGCCGGTTGCGCCGTCAAGCAAGAGAAGTTCAACATTCATCATTTACCGACTCCCGTTCACCGGAGGATCTGCCTGAAGGCAGTGGTGCTCATGGTCGGCTGTCCACGCAGCGCTCCTGGAGATTGATGGCCACTCCCGGCAAAAACGCAGACGATCAGGCTGAGAACAGCAATGGGGAGTGACGGGTGTTTCATCTCACATTCTCTCCGCGCGGAGGGTCTTGACCTCACCGTTGACGCGCAGCTTCACCTCGCGTGGTTCCGGTGAGCGGATGCGATAGGCTGTGACCTGCCCGTCCTTCCACGCCAAGTCCACGGTGAAGTTGCCGCGCGCACGCAATCCCCTGACACTGCCACTTGCCCACGCCTTCGGCCAGGCGGGAAGCAAATCAACCAGGAAGGCCGAATCCTGCCCGCTGACTTCCACCCGCTCGTGGCTTTGCAGCAGCATCTCGGCGAGGCCGGCGCAGCCGCCGAAGTTGCCGTCAATCTGAAACGGCGGACAGACATCGAGGAGATTGGGCAACGTACTGCGGCGCAGCAGGGCGAGGAGATGCTCCCGCGCGGCATCGCCATCGCGCAGCCGCGCAAAGTGATTGATGATCCAGGCGCGGCTCCAGCCGGTGCCGCCGCCACCATGAGCCAGCCGGTAATCCAGCACCTTGCGTCCGGCGGCCAGCAGTTCCGGAGTGGCGGGCGTGATCAGGTTGAACGGATGCAGGCCGACCAGGTGCGACATGTGGCGGTGCCCCGGTTCGCCTTCCTGATAAGGTTCGGCCCACTCAAGCAAACGACCGTCGGGACCGACCTTGAGCGGCGGCAGTTTGGAGGTGGTTTCCGCAATCCGCCGCCGCATCGCTGGATCCGTTCCGAGGATGGCGGCGGCCCGGTCGGTCGCGCTGAAGATGGCGCGCACGAGACTCTGGTGATAGGTCGAGCCGGCGGTGATCCGGATGCGTTCCTTCGTGCCGGCATCGAGGTAGGTGTTTTCCGGCGACTCGGACGGGGCGATGACCAGCGTGCCGTCAGGCGCGGGCACGAGGGTGTCGAGCACGAATTCGCTGGCGCCCTGCAGGATGGGATAGAGCCGTTGCAGGAACTCGCGGTCGCCGGTGAACTGGTAGAAGTCAAACAACTGTGCCGCCATCCAGGCGCCGCAGAGCGGATCGAGCACCCCGTTGACGAATTGCGAATTGGGCGTTGAAGCGCTGGGGGTGACGCGGCCGAACGGATTCGTGGCGAGGAAGGCCACCCAGCCGTCGGACCCGTAGAGCCGGCTGGCGGATTCCCGGCCGCGCTGAGCCAATAGCTCGAACCAATCCATCAAGGGCGCGACGGTTTCCGCGAGATTGGCCGGACCGGCGGGCCAGTAGTTCATCTGCAGGTTGATGTTGAGGTGGTAATCCGCCTCCCACGGCGCCCATAGGCGATCGCTCCAAATCCCCTGAAGGTTGGCCGGCAGGCGCGCGGGCCGGCGTGAGCTGTTCATGAGGAGGAAGCGTCCGAACTGGAAATAGAGCGCGGCCAACCCGGGATCATCGCCACCCTTGCGGACCGCTGCCAGTCGGGCATCGGTCGGTAACTTCGCCAGCGCGTCGTCCGTCCCGTCGAGTTGCAGCGAGACGCGATTGAACAGGTCGCCGTGTTCGGCCAGGTGAGCTTGGAGCAGCTCTGGCCAAGACTTCTTCGCCGCGTTCGCCAGAATGCCCGCACTGACTTGTGCCGGATCAATCGCGCGATCGAAGTTGAGTTTGGCCAGATTGTAGTCGGTAGCGGCCGTGAACAGAATCACCGCCTCGCCAGCGCCTTCGAGGCGCAACAGGCTGCCCTCCGCACTCACCTTGCCGCGATCCACGCGCACCAGCAGGCGACCGGCGAACTTCATGTGCGCTCCGCCCGGGCCGGAGCCGCCCGGATTGTCTTCGTAGCCGCCGTCTTTCTTTTCCACGTCCACAATTTGCCCGTCGAGGTGGAGCTGACCATCGGCTGTGGCGATAACCGCGGCGTTCCGCTGGCGCGTCAGACTTACCCCAAATGCCAGCGTGCCGGGTTTGTCGGTTTTCACGCGCATCGCCAGCACGTTGTCGGGCGCGGAGATGAACGTCTCCCGCGTCAGCGTGGCTTCGCCCTGGCGGAAGGTCACCCGCGCGATGCCGTCGGCGAGGAAGAGTTCGCGCCGGTAGCCGGTCACGCTCTCCACGGCCCCGAAATCGAGCCACAAGTCGGCGAGCGGCTCGTAGGAGCGAAACGAAGTCGGCGTCGCCGTCATGTGGGCGACCCCATAGGCCTGCGCCTCGGCGTTCTTCCCAGCGAATAGCAGGCGGCGGACTTCGGCGAGGCGTTCGGGAAAATCCCGCGGCCACGCCTCGACGGGACATCCGGCCCACAGGCTCTCCTCGTTGAGCTGCAAACGCTCCTTGCCGGGAGTCCCGAAAACCATCGCGCCCAGCCGGCCGTTGCCGAGGGGCAAGGCCTCGTTCCAGTTCGTGGCCGGCTGGCGATACCACAGACACAATGGGGCTTCCTGAGTTGCAGCGTTGATACCAGATTCAGCCAGTTGTGCGGGCGCAGGCAACTCGGCGGCGGAAAGCGAGGAGCACGCAGTTAGAAGTGAAGCCAAGAGAAACCGGATGCGTGTTTTCATGAATGCACCATTGTGATGTGCCGTCAGGGGCGCCCGGACTGCAGCATCTTGAGGTTGGCCTCGGCGAAGCTCTTGCCCATCAGCGCGAAGGTCTTCGCGCAGCCGAGGTAGTGGTAGCCGGCGTTGGATGCGCCGCGTTTCCAGAGCGCGGTTTCGGCTGGCGTAATGAGGTCAGCCTCGAACGTCTTCACAAACTCCCGCTTTTGCTCCTCCGTCATCTTCCCATCCGCGTTGGCATGGTCCCTGTGCTTTGAATCGAGAAAGTAGCGCATCTGGCCGACCTTCTCGTGCTTCTTGTCGATGGCTGCGAGTTCATCCGACCAGAACGGCGCAGTTTGCACGGCGACGACACTGCCCTTGAACTCGGGCATGGCCGCGGGCGCTGCCATCGCCCGCCGGAAAGCCACCATATCCACTGACTCGTCCTTGAGTCCGCCAACCCCCATCACGCCGATCACGAATGGCAGGTTGGGGGCGGCCAGATCCTTGCGCACGTCACGGATAAAATGTGTGAGTAATTCCGAGTAAAGATCGAAGCGGTTCGGCGTGTTGTGGTTCGGATAGACATGGCCATCGACCATGTCATTGAACCCCTGAAGCCAGACAAACCCCGCGAGTTCGAAGCCCTTTGCGGCATCATAATCCGGACAGACCCGCTTCGGATCGGCGAGCACCTTTTTCACATGCTCGATCATCAGGCGGTAGTAGTGACCGGTCGCTTTCGCTTTATCGGCTTTCCACTGTTCGAAGTCCTTCGGGATGCCATGCCCTGTCTGCTTGGGATAGTTCTCCCGCTGAAAAGAACTCAGTTCATAAGGCCCCGCGCTCGGCGAGCGGAAATCCGTGTGCAGGCTCTTGCCGCCCCACGCCGCCTTGACGATGAGCACCGGCTCCGCGAGCGCAGCGTCCATCGTGATACCAAAGGTGAATTCGGGGCCGATCTTGTCGCCGGGCTTCTTGGAGTCCAGGCCCCACATGGACCCGTAGCCTGCCGTCAGTTTACCGGTGATTTCGAAGTCTTTCTCGCCGTCGCCCGTGAGATACGAAATCCACGTGTGATCGCACACCGTCGGCTTCCCGTCGGCACCCCGCATCAACTTCAGCAGCGGGGCGGTCGCCGGATCGTCGCCGATGTAGTCAAAGGTCGTGATACTCGCCGGCCCTTCCATGTTGGACTGGCCCGCGAGAATGAAGACTTTAAGCGGCTTCGCATCCGCAGCGGCGCCGGGGGCTGCCAGCAAAGCGGCCAGAGAGAATGCGTGAATCAGTTGAAATGTGTGCTTCATGGTCGAACTCGGGTTCGGCTGGTCTATTCGCTCGCGGCTTGGCACATGACGATGGGAACATAGCCCGCCTCCATGCCCTTGCGCGGCGTGACAATCAGGGCTGGCGCGGCTGTCAGGAACTTTGATTTCTCCTGAGTCTACGGTGGAGACTGGCTAAATCAAGGGAATCCAGGCGAGCTTACGTTCCAATGCGGGCCGCACTCCTTGGAACATTAGCACCTCGCGGCCGTTTCTGGTGGCGGGGAGCCGAGTGGGGGCCTGCCGGAGTGCACCATGCCTGCCGATGCACGCAAAATACGGGTCGATCCCAAATCCGGGGCGCAGCGTTGCCTCCCGACGCGAGTCGAGGATGCGTTAGAAGTTCGCCAGGAAGGTGTTGATCTGAGAAGTAGTCGATTTCCCTGAAACGGAGCGCCACAGTTTCAAGCCGTATCAATCATGGACAGGGATCGAAAACGCCGTCGAATGCAATTCAGCACGCGGACAATGCTGATCGCGGTTTTCGCGGCGTGTGTTGTCTTGGGCGTAGCCGCGTCTCTCCGAGACGCGTTGACCTCGCGTCTCGGAGAGACGCGGCTACGCGCACGCTCCGGCCGACTCTGTCACTTCCCCATACTCCAACGGCTCGCCAACCTATTCCCGGAACTCCGCCTGCGCTGTCATGAAGTCTTGTTCGGCGGAGAATCGCGGTCGGCGTGCCTCGATTAGATTTGTTATCTTTTCTTGAGCACCCGCGCGGATTCACTGCGGAATTGACTCAGAAAACGAAAGGGCGAACCGTGTTTGCATCTGGCGTGCACGTTGGGCGACCGGCAGGGATTTCGCGGCTGATTCTGGCGTCATTGATCGGGAGTGCGCTGCCGATTGCGGCCCATGCGCAAGAACTCGTGAAGCAGTCCGCGGAAGTGCGGACGGAGGCCGACCGGATTGTCATCCGCAACGGCCAGAACGAGTTGCCGGTAATGGTCGCCTGTCCCACGTTTGTTTTGGATGGCCAGACCGTGGGCGGAAAGCAGGCGTCTGCGGCCCCGAAGGGCGACATCGCTTCGGGCGAGCCGGTGCAGATCGATCTGCCTCCCGTGGATTTGCAGGACGGCAGCCGGATCGAGGCCAAGTTGTTCCTGCAGTGGTCCGCGAAGGAATCGGTCCTTCGAAAGTGGACGAAGTTCCGGATCGCCGGGGGAGCCAAGCCGGAACTGGTCAGCGAGGTAGTTTTGGAGCGGATGGACCCGGCCCTCGGAGGCAAGCAGTTCTACCGTGCCTCGCCGCAGAGCTATCCGGTGTTCGTGAAGGGATTTTTCGCGGGTATCGAATACCCGGTGGCGAGCACGCGAGTCGAGAAAGGTGCAGCAATCTTAGCGCACAGGCCGGGCATCAGGCTTCAGCCGGATCAGTGGTACGAGAGCCGGAAAGCCGTGTACGGAGCAGTTCCCGAAGGCCGGGAACGAAACGGCTTCGGCGTATACATCGCGCGGCATTACCCCCATCCCAAGCGACTGCACCTCAATTACTGCAGTTGGTGGTCAACCGGCATCCCATACAGCGAGCAGGAGATCCTGGACCTGATGGGAATCGTCAAGCAGAAGATGTACGACCCTTACGGCATCGGATACCACACGTTCGGAATCGACATGGGCTGGTCCGATCCGCACAGCATCTGGGAAGTCAGCAAGAAGATGTTCCCCAAGGGGCTGAACCCGGCGCAAGCCGCCGCCAAGACGATGGGGACCCGTCTGGGTGTTTGGATATCGCCATGCAGCGCCTACCCCGATGCGTTGGACAATAAGTGGGCGAAGGAAGCGGGCTACAAGACGTTCAACAGCAAGCTGGGCGACGCCGACTATCCGTTGCTCTGCACTACCGACGAGCGTTACATGGGCGAGTTGACCCAACGCATGATCGACATGACCGAGCAGTACGGCGTGCGGCATTTCAAGCTCGACAATTTCCGATTCGCTTGTCCTGAAAAGGACCACGGACACGAGCCGGGCGACCTTGCAGCCGAAGCAACGGCCGGCGCCATCATCAAACAGTTTGAGGAATTGCGCAACGCCTGCCCGGACGTCTGCATCGAATCCTGTGCGTTCGGCCCTTTCGAAAGCCCGTGGTGGCTATTCCACGTCGATGCGCTGCTGGGCGAGTACGGGGATGATTATCCATACGGATTCACTCCGTGCCCCGTCTACCATGAAACATATACGACTTCGCGCGATTTCCATTTCTTCCAAAGCGTATTGCTGAACACAAGTCTGCCGCGGGACCAGCACGTCTGCGGTATCTGCCAGCAGGAGCCCGGGACCTGGATCAATGACGCAGTGGTGTGCGTCATGCGGGGCCCCATGTTCCTGGCCAGCTACATAAACCCCAACTACATCAGCGATCCGCAATGGGCGGCCTACGCGGCGACATTGAAGTGGGCAGTAGCCAATCAGGACGTTCTTCACAACACCGAACTGCTACTGCCGGTTTCGATGGCCCAAGGCAAAGTCAGCGGCGTGCCGGGGGGGCGCGACCCCATGGTGCGCGAAGCATATGGCTACGCTCACCAGAACGGCGGGCGCGGACTGGTGATGCTGCGCAATCCCTGGATCAAGCCGCAGAGTTACGCGTTGCGACTGGACGAAACGACCGGCGTTCAGGGCGCGGAGACCGTGAGTCTGGTGAGCCTGTTTCCGCAAGTGCGAGTCTACGGGCGCGACGTCAAGGCAGGGGGCGTCGTGAACATCCCGCTGGCCCCGTACGAGACCATTGTGCTTTCGATTGCTCCCCGTCAGAACCTCGAGGGGCTGCCTGAGGCGGCGAATGCCACCGGCGAACGGATTAAGGTATCTGATATCAAGAGCAAGGCCGCCCGCGTGGCGTTGACCGGCTCCACCGAGGCGCTGGGGTCGGACTGGATCAGCCCGCTGTCAGGAATCACGGAAACGCTGGACGTGAAGCTGGAGGCTAAGGTCTCGGTGCAGGCTCCCCAGTCACAACTACTGGTCCTGATCGAAGACGATAAGAAGGTGGCCGATCCACTCTGCAAGGTCTGGATCGACGGCAGGGAAACGCCGGTCACGATCAGCGGATCGGATACGGGATGGGCAGCCTCCGGCGCTCCGCCAATCGAACACTGGCTGTTCTTGATGGCCGACCTGGCCCCAGGGGATCGCGACGTGCGTGTGGAGTTGACCAACCGCAGCGGCACGGCCAGCGCCGCCGTGTGGGTGTGGGCCAAGCAGCCCGGCAAGACCGGCCACACGCCCGGCTATGCCAATGCGCTGCCCGAACCCGAAACCATTTCATTGGATGCTGTGCCGCTGCTGGAGCCGGTGAGTCTCGGGACAGCCGGCCTCGAGTCAATCAGCCAGTCGCGGCCCGTGGAGAAGATTGCCGGTATCTTCCTGGATGCTCTGGACGGCAAGCGAGTGGCGTCCTCGGTGGAGATGCTGGGCCGACGCTCGGCCGATCAGTCCGTGGTGCTGGGCGCCGTTCAGGCGGTGGAGAAACAGGCGGCGGCGGTGCAGCGTAACAAGAGCATCGGCGAACAATCGATGACGATCTTCGGCCGGCATTATCTGCGCGGCTTGGGCGTACAGGCGCCGTCGACAATGGCCGTGGCATTGAACGGAGAATTCAAGCGATTCCAATCGCACGTCGGGCTGGACGGGGCACTCAACGTGTGGGACGAATCCACGTTGACGTTTCAGATTTGGGTTGACGGTCAGAAAAGATGGGAATCGGGCAAACTCAAACGTAACATGGCGTCCGACTGGGCCGATGTGGACGTGAGCGGCGCCCAGACACTGGAACTGATCGTTGTCAAGGAACCCAGTCAATCAGGCCGAACGGTGTCGCCATGGGCGAATTGGGCCGAGGCGCGGTTGTTGCGATAGGATGGCCGGTCTGACGACATTCGCCATCAGTCCGCTGCGGCGCATTACCATACGGAACAGGCAACCACGAACATCCGGCCGCATTTTGAAATGCGGACCGAATGCCGCCCGTGCAGCTCTTGCGCGCCGGTTACTTTCCGAATACGTAATTCAGCAGGTTCGTATCAAAGCCCTGCCAGACCGTACCGTTCGACCAGTTGATCTTGTTCTTCTTGAGCGTACCGGTGAGGTTCCAATTCAGTGCGACAATCGTGCCGGGGCTCACGAGTTGCGCCGGCGAGGTATTGCCCGCCTTATCCGTCAGGAAGATCTGGTTCTGGCGCACTTCGATGCTGACCGTTGTGCCCTTTCCGCTATTGCCCGTCAGGAACAGATTGGGGAACGGCAAAGTCCGGATGTCCGAGAACGCCGCATGCAGAGCATTGAAGCCGAACTCCTTCCACACCGTGCCATTGGACCACTGAATCCGGTCGCCCGAAATCGTTCCCGTAATGCGCCAATCGATGGCATAAATGGTGTGGTCGTCGACCAGGCGAGCCCGCGACGAGGGGCCTTTGGTGTTGAACAGCGTTATCGAATCCTGACGCACTTCGATGGCAACCTTGCCGCCCGTCGCAGTCGTGCCGTTGATGTGCAGGTTCTTGGTCCACGTCGTACCGTTCGACCATTGGATGCGACCATCCTGAACGAGCCCCGTCACACCGCCCCACTCGGTCTGGACCAGATGAGTGGCATCGATCCAGTGGCTGACCGTTGTCGCACCCGAGGCGTTGACCAGGACCAGATCACCCGCACCATTGCTGAGAATGCGGACGCGCCCGCCGGCCGAGTCTTTGTACTCTCCCGACAAATCCAGCTTCCGCCACGTCGAGCCATCCGACCAGTCGATCCGACCGAGGCCCAGTTGACCGACGAGGTTGCCGAAGTTCGCGGCGACGATCGTCCTGACCGAGGTGAGCGAAGCCGCCGAAAGCTTGCCGTCTCCGTTCCAGATTCGAACCGTTTCGCCCTGTTGCTGAACTCGAGCCAGCTTGCCGTTGACCACGTACGTGCCGGTCAGATCCAGTCGCTGCCAATTCGCTCCATTGGTGAATCGCAGGACATCGCCGTCCAACCGGGCCAGCAGCCGGTTGCTCGTGGACATTATTTGACCTGAAGCCGAGATCTTCGCTGCGGTGATCTGGCCTCGTTCGTCCGTCAATTTGAGGCTCGTGCCAACCTGCGTAATGCTCGCCGATTGGCCGTTGACGACCCACATTCCGCCGAGGTCCGCAAAGTCGCCGACGTTGGCGTGGAACGAGCCGAGTGGCGCGCCGTTCACCGAGAATTTGCGCACGTCGCCGGTGATTCCGCTGGGGCTCTCCAGCGAGGTGATCATATCCACCAGGCCGTCGCCGGTCAGGTCAAACGCGTCGATGAAGACCGAGTCGACGGCCTTCAGGGCGGCGGAAGTGAGGAATTCGTTGTCCAGCGGCACGCCATAATCCGCGCCGTCGAAAGTGCGAATCACCGGCGGCCGGCCGGGGCCGAGACTGGCGATGATATCCTCGATGCCATCGCCGTTGACGTCGCCCGCAGCGAGTCGGCCTCCCTGGCCGCGATCGGGGCCGAACGGCTGGAAGCTACTGCCGAAAACCGCATCGTAGGCGTTGGCATTGTTCATGCGGAAGCCTTCGATCGTGACGACGTCGTCCACCGCAGCACCAACCCAAATCACGCCGCGATTCGGTTCGCCATTGACGTTCTGATCGGCAACCGTCAGGGAGACGAACATATTGCGGTGCTTCTCGAAAGGCCGCAGGTCGGGACCAAGTTGCTGGAAGTTGGCGCCGGGGGCGCCGCTGAACACACGAATCGGATTGGCATCGACACAGCCGCGACTGACCACCAGGTCGTTCCAACCGTCGCCGTTGACGTCACCGATCGCCAACTCCACTCCGCCCTTGCAGTAATTGAGGTCCGTGTAGGGCAGCACCGAACCCAACTGCCGGCCGTCGATCCCGTCAAACACTTTAACGACCGCGTCGGCTTTGTTGTCAGGACCAACCGCGATATCGGGAACGCCGTCGCCGTTCAAATCGCCTGTGGCAGCACGAATTCCACCATGGTAGGCCTCGCCGAACAGCCGAACCGCTGGAATCACAAACCGCAGCAGTCCGGACTTGGGATCGAAGACTTTGACTTCCGCGGAACTGTTCAGCCCCGCGTCCGAAAACACAGCTTGGACTTCGACGCCGTTGAACCGCTCGATGCTCTCGAACTCAACTGGTTGGTGGCCGCTGGTGAATTGCCAGTTGCCGGTACCCGGCGTGCCGGGAGTCAGAGTCAAGTTCTCGCCGTTCACGGCGGAAAAATCGATCCGCAGGAAATCACCCAACCGCGGCGGCACTGCGCCGCTGGCAGGAAGCCTCCCGTTCAAGTCGAAGCGGGTGTTCAGGCTGGGAGTCACATCCAGCGTATTGGCCGCATTTGTGGCATCCAGTAACAAAAGTTCCGTCGTGGCATCGTAGGTGATACCGGCGAATGTTCGTAACGACTGGCCTGCGCGCGCCGTCGAGGTTACCGCGGCGGGAGTCACTCGATAGTCCACGCTCTTGGACGTGCCGCCATCGTTGACCGTGATCGAATCACTGCCGACGCCCGATACCAGATGCACGCCTCCCTGGATCGCATCGAGATCATCCGCGCCGACGTTGAACGTGTCATTGCCGCCGCGTCCTTCCATTCTGTACGCCGTCGTGGCGGTCGTGCTCAACACGGACAACGTGTCGCCGGCAGCGCCCAGATAGAGGTTCAACGTTTCAATTGTGCCGTAGGCGATGCCGCTGGCCATGCCGAGGCCGGTGAGGCTGGTGGCGCTCAGATTGCCGGCGCTGGCCTGCGTCGAGCCGCTGTCGTCCACATTCAGCAGGTCGCCGCCGGCGGCAGAGTCATCGCCGTTGACCGTCAACAGGGCAGCGATGCCGCTGACCGTGCCGCCCGCGCTGTTGATCACTCCCGCGCTGCTGCCGACGCTGATCGTATCCGCATCGTCGCCGCCGCTCACCATCGTGGGACCGGCGATCGTACGCACTCGAAGCGCATCCTCGCCGGCGTTGCCCTGGATGCTGGTCAGGCCGGTATGGGTACTCTCGACGGTGAAGGTATCGCTGCCCGAACCCAGAGCGATGTTCAGCGTCTCGATGGTGTCATAGTTGATGCCGCACGGCATGCCGAGCCGCGTGATACTGGTCGAGGTCAGTGTGCCGATGCTGGGCTGCGTGTCACCGCTGTCGTCGATATTCAGCACGTCGCTGCCCGTGGCGGGGTCCTTGCCGCTGATGGTCAGCAGCGCACTGATTCCGCTGACAGTGCCGCCCGTGTTGTTATTGGCATCGCCTCCGACACCCGCAGCGTGGCTGCCCACGTTGATCGTGTCGGAACCGGCGCCCGCATCCACGGTCGTCGTGCCGCCGATCGTACGGATATTGATGATGTCGTCGCCGGCACCCAAAGTCAGGCTGGTGCGTGCCGCATGGGTGCTGTCGATCGTGAATTCGACATTGCTGGTCGAATCCAGGACGATCGTCAGATCCTCGAGTCCGGAGTAGGTGATTCCGTCCGGCATTTGCAGGCCGGTCAATTGCGTCGCGGTCAGGTTACCTGGCGCGACGGCGGCAATTGTGGAATTGAACGACATTTGGTCCGTGTCGCCTGCCGCGCCTTCTCCATTGACGACCAGCGGGCCGTTGATGGCCGAGCCGCCGCCCACTGCAACCGGGCTGCCATTCACCGGGCCGCCGGCGTTGGGAATCACCCGGATGGTATCGGAGCCGTCACCCGCGTTGATCGTAGCGGGGCCGTTGATGGCGAAGACGTCGATCAGGTCCGCTCCGGCGCCGGCATTCAACGTCACAGCGGTTCCCTCCGGCGTGCTCTGGAACGTGAACCGATCGGCGAATCGCCCGAGCCATATATTCAGATTCTCGACCTCATACGAAAGGTCCGCGACCAAGCCCAATCCGGTCAGACCGGCAAGAGTGATTTCGCCGGTACTCGGAGCCGACTCGCCGGTGTCGTCCAGGTTGAGGGTATCCGCGCCGAGGGCTCCGACAATCGAGAGCGGCGCGTGCAGGCCCGTTAGCACTCCGCCCGTGCCAGGCGCATAACTGCCGACACTCACGGTGTCGTCGTCGTCCCCGGCATCGACAGTGAGCGAGAATCCGTTCGACCGTATGTTGATCGTGTCGTTATCGGTGCCTGTAAAGATGTCGAGCAAACCGGAAGTGGCTTCGATCGATACCGTGTCGGCACCGTCGCCGGTTCCCAGGGTGGTCGATCCGCCGTGGGTGTCGGTGACGTTGACGCGATCCGCTCCTCCGCGAGTCTGCAGATCAAGCGTGGCAAAATGAACGTAATTTGCGGTGAACGCCCCTGTGACCACGATCCTGTCGGAGGAGAGCGTCGCAGTTTCGGTATCGTCGCCCAGGTTTACCGCGAGGGCGTTGGTGCCGGTCCCGCCGTCGACGATGAAACTTCCGCCCGCATTGACCTGATGCAGTTCGATCGTGTCGTCGTCGCCTTCTCCCAGCAGGCTGATGGCGCCGGTGACCGCCGTCCCGGTCAAACTCAACCGGTCGTTTCCGCCGTGGCCGGCGATCGTCAGGTTTTCGATTGCCGTCAATCCGATTTGCAGCGAGTCAAACGTCACAGCGGATCCGGTCGCCGATATGACGTCGGCGCCCGCCGTTCCATTGACAACCAGCGTATCGCTGGCCGAAGGCTCGCCGCCGTCGATATCAATCGTGGTGGCTGCATCGGCCAATCGATTGACGATGAACGTGTCGTCATCGCTGCCGGCGCTGATGTTCACGTTTGCGGGGAAATTCGCGGCGACATTCACCGTGAAATTGTCGGTGCCTGCCAGCGTGTCGAAATCGAGGGTGCCGATCCGGGCATAGGTGGTAACGACGCCATTGACGGTCACGCCGGGAATGGCCACGACGACCGTATCGGCACCGGTCGTGCCGGTAAATGAAATGCGGTTTTCGCCGTCTCCGCCATCGATCGTTCCGCTGATCACCGCGGCGGCGTTCAGCGCGAAGTCGTCCGCGTCCGTTCCGCCAGTCAGGTTCTCGAAGTTCGAGAAGGCCACCCCGCCGACGTCGCCGCGATTCGTTCCTGTGATGTGCCAGAGATTGGCCGCGTTCGGGCCAATCAGGTAATCATTGCCCTGACCGCCGACGAGCGTTTCGATGTCTCGGTAGCTTCCGCTGCTGAGGTCGATCGTCACACTGACCGTGTTGGCCGAGTAGTCGACGACGTCAGCGCCGTCACCGCCATCCAGATCGCCGCTGATCGAACCGCCGCTGCCGAAATTGAACGTGTCGGCGCCGGACCGGCCGATCAGATGTTCGATGCCGGTGAAGTCCAGCGGCGGAGTTCCCGCGAGGCGACCGCTGTCCGGACCGGTGATCGACCAGGCGTTCGCTTGATCCGGACCAATCAGCGTATCATCTCCGCCGTCCGTGGCCGTGAGCGAGAATGTCGTAAGCGACGAGCGGATCTGATCGACTTGAATCGTACTGCCACTGCCTGTCGTGACGATGTTCAACGTGGTGACACCGACCAACGGGAACGTGGACCCGTTGAACAGCACGGCGTCGTTCGTCACTCGGAATCTGCCGTTCCCGATGATGTTCAGGACGGGGTCGATCGATTGTTGTATGACCTCTTCAATCGAATTGTTGTACCAGAGCGCCGAGGCCGAGTGGTTGTAGTAAACGTCGGCCGACGCCAGGCCGGCATAACCGCTCGTGCCGACAATCACGCTGACCGTATCGATCGTTCCGTCGTTGAGCCCCGAGTCGAAAACACGGGTTTGCGTGGACGCGTTGGACGCCGACAGACGATAGATATCGCGTGCCGCGCCGCCGTCGAGTTCCAACTGGGTCGTACTGGTACCGACCACGCTGATGTCGTCGATTCCGCCGCCACCCGAGATGCGAAGTACACCGCTGGGAGATGCCAGACCCACATGGTAGTCCACATGCAATATGGACACGCCCGATCCATCGGGAAACACATCGACCGTGCTGGCCGCGACTTGGATCTGGTCGCGGACATCGGTGCCGACGATGCTCAGTTCATCGGTTGATCCTGTATCGAGCACGGTGACATTCGCCCCGGATCCGGCATGCAGGATGATCGAGTCGGTGCCGCCTCGGCCGTCGATGATCACGTTCCCGGGCCAGTACATGACTTCAATCCGGTTATTGCCGGCACCGCCGCGCAATTCGACATTCGTGAAGCCCGCCAGATTGATGGCCTGCCGCCCGTCGCTGGCCGTCAGGAAGCCGTTGAACAGAGTCCAATCGGTATCGGCATCGGCCACATAGGTGGATTCCGGTCCGCCGAGGAAATCGTACGTGCCGGCGATGGCCTGTGAACCCGTGCCCGGCACGACGGACTGGGAATCCGTGTTAAGCACCACGTCACCGACGATTCCGGTGCGGCCGTCGGTGCGAGCAAAACCTGCCTGCCCCAGCACAGTGACAGCGCCCGAAGCGGATGTGCGCCGGACGTTGTCGCTGACCAGGTTGATTGATGCGATGCCGGCGGCGTTCAGCGTCACGACTTCGTTGGCCGTGCTGATCCCGTCCTGGTTCAGATCCTGCCAGATGCGGAAGTCGGACCACCGGGCATCCAGTGGGTCAAGCATGTTGTTGTGATTGCTGTCGAACCCGATCGCGAGGGCCTCCAGGTCCGACGAGGCGGTCGGCACGAGAGCCACGAAGCTCAGTTCATTGCGACTGACCTGTCCCCCGGGCACCAGATCGATGAACAACCACCCGTCGCCCGCCGCGAGCCACGCAGTCGACTCCGGCGTGCCGTCCCCGTCGAGATCGAACTTGGGACCGGACGGTGATTTGGCCACGAACTCCAGGCCGTTTCCGTTCAGATCCAGTGCGATGGGAGCCGTGCCCTGGGATTGGACGCTGGCCACATATTCGAACAGGCCGTCTGTGGGCATTTGCAGACCCGGCGCATGATCGGTGAACGTGATGTTGCCCTCGGCCGTGAAACTCTGCAAACCGAACGCGTTAAACCCGGCCTGTTCGATGGTCAGCGTGCTGATAATCGGCGAGCCGCCGACGGCGTTCGCGGTACTCATCCGGAGCGTAACGTCGGCGATATCGAAGAACTGCAGCGTCGGATTCACGAGCGTGCCGCTCAGCATCGTGCTGGCGATGGTGTTGGTCTGTGCGCCGTCAATCAATTCGATCTGAGTTTCGGGCAGGATCTTGTTGCCGGGCGCGGTGACTCGACGCAAGAAGGCGTATCCGCTGCCGTCCGAATCGATCACGCCGACCGCCGGAGGTCGCCCGTCGCGTTGAGGGGCACCGATGAGCGCCAGATCGCCGCTGATCGCCACGGCATAACCCGCATTGTCGCCGGCCGATGCCGACGCGCCGGTGAGCACATGGACGTCCGAACGATCAGCGGGAGTTTCCAGAACCCACAGACCGTTCGACTTGAGCCCGTAGCTGAAGGCTTCGCCCTGCGTGTAAGTAACGCCGTCAGTTCCGGTCGTCTGCATGCGCCCGGGAGCGCCGACGATGACTTGTGTGCCGTCGATGGCGACGGAGGCGCCGAACCGATCGCCACTGACTGCTCCGGCCGAAAAATCCAGTCGCGTTTCGATCCATGACGTGGTGGCGGTGGGCCGCGCGAAGACATAGGCGGCGCCGGTATCGGATGCCGTGCCGGGCGCGCCAACGATCAGGTAATTGCCACTGCCATCCAGCGACGCACCGAACTGATTGCCGTTGGCTCCGTCGCTGGCCAGCAGCGTAGTAGGTCCACCCGCGCCGGGCGGAATCACGTTGGATGCCACGTTCGCCGGATGCGGCGCGAGACCATAGACAACCACTCGCCCCGTGCTCGTGCTGCTGCCCGGCGAGCCAACGAACAACGTCGAGGCATCCAAGTGGACCGAGGCGCCGAAGTTGCTGCCGGACGTCCCCGTCAATTTGCCGTCCGCGGACCAAACCGAGCCGAGCTTCCGATAGAGATACACGGCGGGGGTCGAACCGTTCGGCGCGCCGGCCACCGCATACTCGTCGCCAATATCCACCGAGGCACCGCGATGCTCACCGGCCACGGTGCCGTTCAGTTCCGCAACGAGCGACCATTGACCGTTCAGGCGATGATAAATGTATGCGCCGCCGATCCCGCCTTTTCGCCCCGGAGCGCCGACTATCAAGTTGTCGCCGCTCAAAGCGATGCTGGCCCCAAACTCATCTCCGGTCTGGAACCCGGGCGCTTCGATCTGGG
Source organism: uncultured Planctomycetaceae bacterium (assembly GCA_903863885.1). GTDB lineage: Bacteria > Planctomycetota > Planctomycetia > Pirellulales > Pirellulaceae > CAIPEB01. The sequence continues at coordinate 17,616 of CAIPEB010000091.1, forward strand.
CCTCGAGTTCCCACTCGGGATCGGTGCTTTGATTGGCGGCCGAGATCTGCCTGTAAATGAGAATCGCACCGTGGTTGCCGAAATCCGGGGCGCCGAGAACGGCCGTCGTGCCCGAGATCGCGACACTGTGCCCCATTTCGGCCAGTTGGAGCGGCGCCGGGATGTTTAGGTCGATCCCCGAACTTGGACTCCAGCCTGGGCCTCGCTGCCGGAAATTGTAGACAAGACGATTACTGGCAATGCTCGAATTATTGCCGGCCAGATAGAAACCGTCGCTGACAATCGAAGGCGCGGTACCGAACCCGACGGCAGAGGAATCGACGACCGTGCTGCTGTTGTCGAACTTGTAGGGCTGGAGTTCAATGCCCTGATAGGTACCGGTGGTGTTATAGAGATACGCCACGCCGGCCCCGGACGAAGCGTTCGGCGCACCAATCAGTACCAGATTTCCGGTCTGAGCGATGGTGTGCGCTGCGCCCAGGTTTCCGGAGGGCAGCGAAGTCGGAACGGCGAATGTGGAATTGAGCGCCCAACTCGTGCCGCTACCAGTGTAGGAGTACACGGCGCTATTGCCCGGAGTTCCGGAATAGAACCGACCTGCAGTCGCCGTGACATCGGACCCGAATCCTCCAGAGAAACTGTTCGTCGGATTGAGAATGCCCGCGCGTGCGATGTAGACCGAGTCGGACAGTCCCGCGACCTTCACATCCCATGCGGTGTAATCCGCTGTGCTGTTGGCCAGGCTGACGTCATAGACCGCGGTCCGCGATCGGCCTGCGGCGCCAACTATGACCGTCGAGCCGACGATATCAACGCTTGAACCCCATTGAGCGCCTGCCATCGAGAACTTGTAGTACGTCGACGTAGACGGAATGGATGTCGTGGCGAGAATTGACGAGCTGATGTCATCTATTTCATTGCGGTAATTGCTCAGATCGCCGAGGTTACTGCCGCTGTCGTTTTCTCGGAAATAGATCGTGCGAAAATCCGTGTAACTGTTGTTATTGAAAGTCGTATCCCCGAACCCGCCGACGATGCGACTGTCTTTGACTACAACGCTGGTTCGAGGTCCGATGCTCATTTGCACCGTGTTATCTTCCAGATCATTCCCGCCCGCGTCATTGTAATTGCTCAAATCGTAGTTGCCGGCCGACGTGAAGTACGAGAAGACCGAGTCCGAGTCGTACACTTTGAAGCCGACATAACCCACGTAAGCCGACGTTGCGACGCCGGGGTCGTACGTGGAGGTGGTTACGGGCAGATTGGGATCATCCGGCATCAGCAACCGGTTGTAGCTCCAACTGTTTCCGCTGAGGGTGTAGTAATGGGCCGCACCGACCGAGGTGGTCGCGCCGGTCGGCACCGAATTTACGGAAGTCGATGAAGTGGTAGTGGCGGAACCCAGTCCCAGATCCAGCGCGTAGGAGCTTACGCCCTGGTTCGTCGAATAGTACTTGACGCTCGCCGTCGGAGCGCCGATGACCAGGCTACTGCCGGCGATCGCCACGGACGTGCCGAACGACCCGCCCATGGCCGTGCCCGCCGTGCCGGTGTCACTGATCGCCCAACCTTGGCCCCAAGCGCCGGTCGACTGGCGCTGGAAGATGTATACGTAATTCGATTCCGTGCCGACGACGAGCCGGCCGTTGGTCGAATCGAGATCCATGTCGACACCAAACCCCGCCGTCCTGTTGGTGGTCCAGCCAGTCAGCGTCGTGGAAAGTCGCCAGTACAGACCTTCGTTCACATACGTTTGGATACTTGCCGCCGCCTTGTCGGCGATGAACAACGTGCGGGACACATTGTCGTAGAGCGTCATCGACGTGGGATTGACGAACGACAGCGTCTCGGCCCACAGCGGATAATTCGTGGGGTTGGGAACAACGCCCGTGGTTGTGAACGTGCGCACCGCTCCGAGATTCTGCCGGGACAGTCCGGCGGTTTCGTCGCGGTTGGGAATCCCGGCCATCATGCGGCCAGCGCCTGTGGCTGCGTCGTGCCACACAGCGACAGCCTGGCCGAAGTTGTCGCCCGCAGCCGGACTGTCCGCCTCGAGACGACCCGAGCCGGTGCCGCCCGTCGAGCGCGTCCAGCTTGAAGCGTTGGAGCCCGCCGTTCCGTTGTGCAATTCGTAGAAAACGTAGGCCGCTCCCGTTTGCAGACTGGCCCCCGACTGGTGGTTCGGAGCGCCAACTACGACGTATTGGCTGTCGAGCGCAACGGCCGCGCCAAAGTGGTCGCCAGTTCGAGCTTCCGTGGCCGCTTCGGCGCGGGGCAATCCGCCGTCGGCGGTCAGGCGTGCAACGGGCACCCAACTGGTGCCGTTCAGGTCGAAGACAAACGCCCGCCCTTGTTGGTCATGAGCCGTATCGCCTGTGTAGACTGCCGCGCCGTCCCACAGCGGCGCGCCCACGACAATGCGATTGATCTGCGTCGTCGTGGACACCCCGTTCACAAGGTCGGTGCGGGGCTGCGACGTCGCGGCAACGGCAGCGCCAAAGTGCTCGCCCGACTGCGGCTCCGTCGCTGTCAACGTCGTCCACAATGACAGGATCGCAGTGCTGGCTGTGTACCGGTACACCAACGCGGAATCCGCTTCCGGCGCGCCGACCACAGCAAAATCGTTCGCAGGCGATCCGGACTGGCCAAAATGACTGGTGCCGAAATTTCCGGCCAGTGCGACCGTACGGCCAAAATCGCCGGTGCCCGTGATCGCGGCTTGCGGCCGCCAATTGCCATTACTCAATTGGAATGGATATACGGCCTCCGAAGTGTTCGTGCCCAATGGGCCGGGAGCGCCGACGAGTATCTCGTTCCCCCGAATCGCGACTGCTGCGCCGAAATAGCGATCGGACGCCGAATCGCTGGCAAACAACTTCTGAGTCTGGACCCAGACGCCATCGGCGCTGCTCCGCTCAAAGACGTACGCAGCGCCGTAGTTCGTCAGCGTAAGCGAATCAGCCGCCAGATTGATGGTTGGCGCGTTGAGCGTCACCGGCGTTCCGCCGATGGACGCCGCCAACTGGATCGCGTTCGAATTCCCGCTCACCGTTTTGACAAAATAGACTTGCCCGTCCACCAGGCCGATCGAACTGTTGCCCTCGCCCTTGTGGTATGTCACTGCCTGCCCGTTGGCGAAACCGGGGGAACTCGCAAAGACGATGCGGTCATTTGCAGCGTCCAGCGACAACGGATCGAACGTCGAAGCAGGTGCGGCTGACGGCGCGTCGCCCGGCGATCCGACCACCAATCGGTTTCCATCGATCGAAACCGAGGCCCCAAAGTCGCCGCCGAAGTTCAACCCCAGATTCACGTCGTTCGGCACGAGTCGGGCCTGTTCGACCCAGGCGCTCGACGAAGTGCTCCAACGATAGACAAACACCATCCCATCGGGCAGATTGTCGTCTGTGGCGCCTCCGGCCGTAGCCTTGGCACCTACCAGCAATGTCAAACCGTCATCGCTGACGGCGATCGACCGGCCGAGTTGGCGGGGATCGAGCGCCGGGTTCTCCATGGCGAACTGCGCCTTTTGCGTCCACGTAACCTGGCCATCGACGGTCAGCGTGTGCAACTGCACTTGCTGCCGATAGACGGCCGCCAGTTGCGCGCTGTCGATGACCGCGTCGACTGCCAGATCAGGCGTCTGCATCTCGAAATCGGGCAAACCGTGAACGATCAGCGGTTCGATGCCGGTGAACGTGAACACATTTCCGGACACAGAGACCGTTCCTCCGCCCGCCACGGTGCTGCTCGGCTGGTAAACGGCGCCCGCGGCATGCCCATCCCCGGCAATCCGCAGCGTATCGCCCGCACCGGTCGTGGTTTGCGTGCCGCCGTTCAGGCTGAAGGAAACCTGTGCGTCGGGCACTCCCAGCAGGAGCTCGACGGCGCCCCCGGAATTCTCTTCACCCGACTGATACTCGGCAGCGAACTCGATGACGAGTCCGGTCCCCGAATGAAAGACGCGGCGTCCGTCCACCTCGGCGGCCACACTGCGAATATTCTGCCATTCATGTGTGAAACTCGTGCCGGATGCATCGGACAGGTCAATCACTTCAATCGCATTGCCTGTGCCTCCCATCACGCGGAACTGCCAAGCCGTGCCGGACCAGTTCGTCTCGATGTAGTACGCTCCGGGATCTAACGCGTGGCCCGAAACCACATCGTCCACCGAGAAGCTCACGTCTGCGACGGTCTGAGCCAGAACTCCGCGCTTGGCCAATGACAGACCATTCACGGTGTTGCCGGAATCCGCAAACAAATCCAGCCGCACGGCGCCGGCAATGGTCGGACCGGTCGACAGGTACTGACCGCTGAAGTCAATCACCAAACCGCGATGGGAATGGAAACGTGAAACCAGCGGATGGCTGGCATCGGGCTGACCAACCACCGGCACCAGACTGATATCCTGCCAATTCGCCAGCAATGCAACGCCATTGGTATCGGTCAAGTCCGCCACCGCCACCGGCAGGCCGCCGCTGTCGACAACCCGGAATTGCCACTGCGATCCGTTCCACCGCGTCTCGACGAAATACGTGCCAGGCACCAGCGGCGCGTGACCGGCGAGTCCTGAGTCCGCGTCTTCGCGAGACCACGTCACTTTCGTGACCGTCTGGTTCAGATCGCCGCGATCGATAACCGAGACGCCGTTGAAGTCAACGTACGTAGTGTCATCGCCGCCGCCGCTGTTGAGCGACAGAGTGTGGCCATGCGTCATTCGGACGCCGTTTTCCAGACTGATCGTGTCGTTCCCGTCGCCCGCATTGACGATCAGGTCTGTTTCATAGGCAGCGCTCGTCACCTGCACCACATTGCCTTGAGTGCCGCCGTTACCCAGTGAGACGGTAAGCACCAGATTCTCTCCGGCCAGTCGTTCGGCCTGGCCCTGAGTCTCCCGAATACTGATATTGACGGGCCGCTGAGGATCGTGGGCCAAGGCGACCGTGGTGAAAGGCCGGCTCACAGGATCATCGCCGAACACAGCGGTGAACACATCGACGGAATCAAACGCGGCGTCGGGAGCTGCAGGAAACAGGTCGCGGAACTGCACCACGGTGAATGCCAGATTGGCGGCGGTGCTGCCGGCCGTATCGCGAACGGCAACCGAGTCGGTACCGCCCTGGCCGTTGATCAGAATCGGAATACCTCGCCGACTGGGCGACGGACCCGTGAAAGTCGGCGCCGCGATATCCTGCTGGAAACCGTCCATTGAGAACAGACCCGCACCGCCAACCGGCGCACCCAAAGTAATCGCGTCGCTGCCGGGTCCTGCATTGATCGAGAAACTCGAACTCGTACTGCCGTCGGTGCTTTGTTCGCGGTGAGTCTGCTGAATGTCGATGGTATCGTTTGCCCAGCCCGCGCTGAGCGCCACGATTTCCTCGCGGGAGTACTGAACGATTGTCCGACCAGATCGCCTGATCGTCGTCGTATCAACGGTGCTCGCGCTGTTGGTTCCCAGGGTCCAGTTGTAGTCGTTCGTGACGGTGTAGGTTTGCGCCGTGGTGGTGTCCTGATCGTTCAGGAACAGCCTGTTCACGCCCGTCAGCACGTCGCCGCCATCAATGACCAGATTGCCCAGCATTCCGGCCAGAGACCCGGCCGACTCGGCACCGTAACGAGTCCCGATATAGACCGTGTCATAACCGCCGCCGGCCTCCAGCCGAACGGACTGGCCATTCACAGTCGCCGGCACATAGAACGTATCGTCGTTCGCTCCCAGTTTGATCGTGGTTGACGGTGTGCCGATGAATGTAACAGTCCCCGGCATGCCCAACCCGGTCACTTGATTGCCATCGAAGGTCCCCGTGGTCGATTGGTCGTTGCCGGAATCATCCAACACGATGTGGCTGGCGTTGAGTGAAACGTGTCCGTCGATGAACTCGACGCGTTTGGGCGTCGCCGGATGCAGGCCGCTCGTCGAACTGCCGAGCGTGATCGTTGTATTGGATCCGCCATCCACTGAAGTGCTTCCGCCAAACGTGCTGTCGACCTGCAGCGCATTGTCGGTTCCCGACAGATGAACTTGCACGCTTTCCACGGTGCTGATAACCGTCTCGTTGCCCGCCCGATTGACAAACCGCTGCGCAAAATAGACTGCGGCGGGAAAGTTCGGAGTCACGTTCGGTATGCGTGGCAAGCTCTGCAGGTACGCGTCCTCGAGCAGCAAGCGATTGAGGAGGCTGTTGCCCTGCGGATACTGCGAGAGCAGTTGACTCGTTTCCGCACGCAGCGACACACCGGCGAACCGCTCGGCGTCGTAGACTGACGCGCCGGAAATCAATTCGTTCAAATCCTGCAGCAGCAGTTCGGACACCGGTGCCGTCACCACCGGCGTGAGGCTGGCAGTGGATTCGGTTTCAAAACGAATGGGCTCTCCGCCGGCCGTATTGGCCAGCTTGATGGTCGTGTCGTCGATTCGGATCACGTAGTACGGTTGACCGCCCACCAGGTGTCCGATCGGCGTGTTGCCGTTGCCCGGCTGGTACAGCACGCGATCGCCGTCCTGCAGATTGTGATTCTCCGCAAAGCGGATCTGGTCGCCGTGAACGTGCAAGGCGGAGGGATCGAACGACGCAGCGGGAGTCAACGTGTCCACTGCGGTATTGCCGCCGGCCGCAGTGAGTGTGAGGTTTGTTCCACCCGGGGTCAGGGCCAGCCGAATGGCGTTGTTATTGCCGGAAACCAGGCTGACGAAATAGACCTGCCCATCCACGAGGCCGATGTCCGCGTTGCCACTGCCGCGGCTGTAAACCACGGCCTGCCCATCGGCGAAACCGGGATTGCCGGAGAATACGATCTCGTTGTTGGTGATTCCAGACTGGATAAATGACCGGGCCGTCGTCAGCGAATCGGAGTTCGTCGTCGAGGTTCCGATGGCCGAGAGCGTATTGATAAACGTGCCACTGCTGGCATCGGCCAGCGACACTGCCAATCGGATTGTCGTCGAGTTTACGTAGATAACATAATAGATCTGGCCGTCGGTCAGACCGCCGACGCTCGTCACGTTGCCGGACCCGTCGACATTTCCGGCGTGGTAAACGACCGCCTGGCCATTGCGGAAGTTGTGGGGACCCGCAAACGATATCTGATTGTTCGAGACGCTGGTGTGCGCGTTGAAAAGCGCGGTGCCGGACAAGACCAACGTATCCTGCGGGCCCTCGCTCGGATCGGACAGTGTCAGCGGCGTGGTCTTATTCGACGGAGACGCCAGTTGAATTCTCCTGTCATCCACCTTGATGACGTAATACAACTGGCCGTCGACCAGGCCACCGATAGGCGCGTTGCCAATTCCACGGTGGTAAACGACCGCCTGCCCGGTGGTCAGATTGTGATTACTCGAAAAGACAATCTCGTTATTGTCGATGATCACATTGCCGGCAAACTCAGTCGTCGGCGACACCTGGATTGCGACACGATGGTCCGGATCGATCTGGGCGAGCGTTACCAGCTCAGTTTGGCCGATGGAAGACTTGGGGACAGAGATGGGATGACTGACGTCGCTCAGGCTCGTCACCAGATAGACGGAAGCCGCATCAACCGCGCTGACGAAATAAACCGACTCGTCGGTCAGTCCGGCGATTGGCGTGGTCCCCGTCGCGTTCACTCGATAGACAACCTCGTCGCCGGCTTGATAGCCAAACAGGGCGCCGGAAGTGGCCACCGACAGACTGTTGGCCACGAACGCATCGATGTTGCGCACCGGTGCAGCCAGCTGGCTGGCCAACAAACCAATCTGATCCGGAGTCAACGCCGTCAACAGGGACGGAATGCTCAGAACGTCCTTGATCGTGTACCCGGCGCCGAACATTCCGTTGTGCGTCGCGATCAGCTTGTTGGTTCCCGAGCCAAGACCGGTCAGGGCAATCGCCGTCAGTTGATTCGGGTTGACTTCGCCCGACGCGGGCGGAGTGGCAACGCCGAACACATGCAGCGTGTCATTCGTGCCGCGTTCGCCAAAGAAGGCGACGATGCCGCTGATCGCGCTTAGCGGATCGCCCGAGTTGCCGACGTTGACTGTGTCGTCGCCATCTCCGCCAAAAACGAACACCTGGGCATTGGCCACCGCGCCGGTGACTCGCAATTGATCGCTCTGAGAGCCCAGTTTCAACAGCAGGCTGGCCCCGCCATCGGTCGTTGTGCTGTACGCGATCGTGCCGGTATTCCCGAGTCCCGCGATCTCGCTGCTTGTCACGAGCCCGTTGGTGAGCGCCGCCGAACTGCCCGCAGCGCTCAGGTAAATCGCGTCCTTCTGGCCGCCGTTGCCGCCGTCGCCTGTTTGAATGGTCAGCGCCGCGGTAATGGATGTCAGGACTCCCGACGACAAATGACCATCGGAAAACGGGAACGCCGTTCCGTCACCAAGGTCATCGAATACGTCGCCCGTGACAAACAGCGCGCGTGCCGCGTTGCTTGAAACATAGTAACGGTTGGCACCGCCGTTGCCGTTGACAGTCATCGCGGCGGGAACCGCCTGGATGAAGAACCGATCGTCACCCGCGTAACCCGTCAACGTGGTCGGCGCATTGATTCCGGCCGGATTGATGAGGTCGAAATAATCCAGGTTGCTGCCACCGTGGATCTCCACTGCCTTGGCCGTGATCGTACCGGCTATGGTCAGGATTGCCCCCACCGGATCCGGATCACTCGACGCGCCAATCGTCTGACCGCCGCGAATGATGACCTTGTTCCCCGAGGCGCTGCCGCCTTGAATCACCGTCCCGGCGGGCAGCAGGAAGTCGTCTCCGGCCGCGGCGGTAATGCTTCCCGAAGTGGCAAGAATACGTCCATAAGCCAGAGCTTGAGTTCCATTGACCGCGCCCAGGAACGTCTGTCCGCCGTTCTGAAGCAGGATGACGTCTTCACCGGCAAGCACTGTATCGCGAACCGTCAGCACCACGTCGCCGGTCGCCGTTTGGACCTTCAGCACGTTCACCGCGCCACTGACCTCAGACAGATAAACGCCCGCGTCGGCTTCCGCCACGAGGCGACCGGTACTCGGTGCGAACTGATCAATTTGAAGACCATCGTTGGGCGACTGGCCGGTTCCCGCTCCCAAGAACTCGATCAGGTTGCCTGCGTCCCCGATGCGGCTGCCGACGGACGTGGCCACGACATCGAGATTCCGCCCCTGGATGTCGGCCTGTTCGTCCGAGCCCCATTCAAGAATCGAGCCTTGCCGGGCAATCAGGACCACGTCGTCAAGACGCGAAAGAACCTGGTCGATTTTCAGATCGCCCTGTGTTTCGGTCAGAAACACGCCATCTGTGGCCAGCGCGATAACGCCGCCCGCAGCCTGGTTCCCGGAGTTGATTTCGAGGAAATCGCCCGCCAAGCCGATGCCGCCGTCCCGCGAGATCAGCGTAACGCTGTTTCCGTTCACCCACGGCGTTGAACCATACACGGCCGAAGCGGGCAATTCGGTGGACACATCATAAATGGAGCTGTTATCTCCGGCAGCGGTGAGAGACACGTCGCCCGCGGATGACGTCACAACTTGAATCCGGACATCGCCACTTCGTTCGGACAGAATGATATCGCCACTCGACACAGCGATGAGCACGCCGGTAGTGCCCATGTCGGTGCCGGACACAAAATTCACTTTCGGATCGGTGGCGAGCGGATGGGCGGCATTGATAGTGATATTTCCGCTCGCCGAACCGGCCAGCACCTGGTCGAACTCGAAGGTTCCCTCGATAGACGAAGTGGTGTAGGTCGGCGGAGCGAGCACATTGGTTGCCAGCGGCGACAGTACGCCATTCACATAGCGCTGCACCGAAATCGTTCCCGATGTGGCCGACGATGGAACCATGTGCACCGTGGACTCGAGCAGCAGATTGATCTCGCCCGCAGTGTCAGACGTTTCGATGGTGCCTCCGCGGAACTCGGGAACCGCCGAATCGCTGGAAATGTACCGTCCTTCGAGATCAAGGAAGACGCTGGCGTCGCTGTCGATATTCAGATCGGTTTGCCCTGACGACTGAACCAAGTGCACATTCAGCCGGCTGCTGACAGTGCCGACGGCCCCCGCAGCGTCCAGATTAAGCGTCCGCGTCCAGATACCGGGAGTCTGTGGAGATCCGCCTGCATTCACAACACTGCCGTGCGCGGCGGTGATTTCCGTCGTCCCGATCGGGTTGTAAATCACAAAGCCGTCACTCGATCCCGGCAGCACGCTGGGCGCATTGAGCCGGATGTCGCCACTGCTTCCTTTTTGGTCGATCTTAATCGCCGTGGGCGAAACGTCGTTGCCCACGCTGAAGCTGAACGACTGCCAGTCGGTGGCGTTCAAGAAGATGGTCGGCGTGGCGCTGTTGGTCACTACATTGATGCCGTTCAGAACCAGCGGTTTGTTCGTCGAATTCGTGATGTTCACCGAGCGATACGCGGTTGCGGCACTGATCGTGCCTCCCGAACCGGAAATGGTGTCGGCTGTGAATGTCGCGGCTCCGCCAGTCATCCACGTGCCGCCACTGCCGGCGGTTCCAGCACCGGTCGTTCCGAGCAGCGTGAACGAAGTGTCGGCAACGACGTTCCCGATTACAAACGTCCCGTTAGCGTTGGGGTCGGCAGCGCCCGTGATGGTCACTACTCGACCGGCGACCAAGCCCGTCGTGTTGGAAGTGCTCACGACAATCGGCGAAGTGCCGGCACCGGTCGTGTTGGTGATCGAGCCGGTGTAGAAGCTGTTGTTGTTGATGATCGGATCGACAGAGACAGTCGACGCGACTACCGTTTGTCCCTGTCCCAAACCACCCACGGTCACGCCGACCGCCTTGGTGATCAAACCCGAGTTGTCGATGACTAGTTCCGGATCCGGACCGGACAGGATGACGATGTTCCCGTTCCAGACGATTTCGCGCGTCGCGTCGTTGTCGCCCGTGGTATCGCCAGGGTCGCCGCCGGAACCATTCTGCCAGGCATACTCGGTGGCCGTTCGCGTGATGCTGACATCCTGCATCGTATTGATATTCACGACGCGTCCGGAAACAGTAGCACCAGCGGCCGAGACAACCCGCGCCTCGCTGTTATTATCTACCTTCGCCTCGGCGTTCGGGATTCCGACCAGGGCGTAGGCCGTGGCCGACGCGGTGGACGTGAGACTTACCGCCTCATGATTGGAGTTGATGATCACGATGTCGCCGGACACGGCCGAATTCGCGGCCAAACTGACTTCGGTCTTGTCGTAAATGGTAGTAAGGGCATTGGCCGTGGCGCCGGATCCCAACCCGTCGGCTTCCTCATCGGCCGAATTGGTCAGTGTCACGCCCGTGACCCGCGCACCAACCGTAACGGTCCCGCCTTGAAGCAGGGCCCGTTGGCCGATCGTGGTGGTCGTGATGGCCGGGCTGCCATCGGCGCCGAAGTTCAGCGTGGTGGTATTGTCTGAGACGGCAACACCTCCACCGGCAACGATTGACGAGTCTGCTGTGGCCTTGGTATCGCTGAGTGACTCGACCAGCAGAATTCCGCCGGATTGGAGCGTCGCGGAGTTGCCGATATCGATGGTCGATGAATGGGAAACGGTCGTGGTAACCGTAGCCGTCGCAACCGCCACGAGCCCGCCGCTGACGCCTCTGCCCTTTGCATAGGCATCGGTCGACGTCGTCGATAAAACAGTGACGCTGCCCACGGTGCCCGCGCCATCCCCCGTGGCATGAATCACCGCGTTGGCGTTGATCTTCAGGGTGCTTTCGGGATTGACCGTCACGTCGGAGTTCGACACACCGACGGAAACGACGCCGCCTCCGTCACTCGCGGAAATGGCCGATGCATTGCCAGTCGACTTCGATTCAATATCGATGTCACGAACGGCAGTGAGTTTGGCGCCCGTGCCGATCGTGAGTTCAACCGAAGGAGTCGCCGACAGCGTAGTCGTAACGGATGAAACCTGGACGACTCCGCCCGAGGCTCCGCTGGCATTCGAACTTGCCGTTCCATCGGCCGCGTCCGGCGTTTGATCCGCCTCCAGCACCGCCGCGCTCACAGGCGCTGTCTCGCCGTGAATCGCGTTGACGGTGATATCCCGTCCCGCGGTAAGCTTAGCTGATGCTGCGACGCTTGTGCTCACGGTGGGCTCAAGCGTTGCGGTTCCGTGCAGCACAGTGACTGCCACGACGCCGCCTCCAGCGCTGTCGTTGGTGGTATCGACGTCGGTTCGCGAATCCGCTACGACGGTGATGTCGGTGGTTACCTCGACGGTGCCCCCGATCTTGGCGTTGACCGTCGGTTTCGTATTGGCCGTTACACTGGCAACGCCCACCTGAACGAGCCCTCCGCCCCGGGTGTCGGAACCCGCCAGCGATCGATCATTGGCCGTCGCTCGGACGACAACGTTCGACGCCCCGGACCTGCCGCCGTCGACTCCCGTCACATTGCCGAGCATCAGGGCTTCCGTCGTACTCTCGTCGGTCGCGGTGGGCGTGCTGTTCTGGACATTCACTCCGCCGCCGCCGTAGTTCACCGTGTTGGCGTAGGCCAGGTTCTTTGATTCGGCGGTAACCGTGATATTGCCGGTCAGATTCGTGGCCGGGACGAGGATCGCGGCGCCGGAGGCTATTTTGGCCCGCGTTTCGCTCTCGACGGTCGAGTCGATATCCAGATTGGCGACCGCGATGACGCCGCCGCCGTCGGACCGGCTGCTCGTGTATGACGTCGAATCGGAGTTTGCGTCGACGATCAGCGAACCCGTGGCCAAGGTGATGCGGGCATCGCCGGGAATAATTGCCTCGGTTCGACGTTCAAGGCTTGCCTCGGTGTCGGCTACGGACACACCCACTCCGCCGACGCTGCCGACGTTCGTTTCGGGCGTGGCGGTACTGGAATCGTGTGCCCTGACCGTCACCGTGTTTGCCGCCAAGGTTGTCCGTCCGGTCAGCCGCGCCACAGTCGAACCTTCCACGGTCGCTTCGGACAACATCACGCCGACCGCGACGACGCCGCCGGCTCCGCCCCGAATCAGCGGGCTGATGTCCTCGGTCGAGTTGGCGGTGACCGAAATGTCGTGGCCGGTCGCGGTCAGTACCGAGTCCAACACATAGGCTTGGGTTGTGCCTCGCACGGCGGTCGTCGCGGAGAAGACCGCAGCGCCTGCCCCGATCGAGATCGAGACCGCCACGGCCGTGGCGGTCGTCGTGATGGTGGGAGTTGAGGTGGCCGTGACGGCGATGTTGCCGGACTGGGCCGTAATCGTTGAGCGGTCCACGTAGGCCGACACGTTGTCCAGGATGGTGTCTGAGCTGGACCCCAGGGCGGCGCCGATTCCCGCCACGCCGCCGGAAATCGCCAGCGAGAGACCGTACGACGAAATGACGCCCGTATCGCTCGCCGACACGGTAACTCCACCGGCCGACGTGACGGAACTGTCGGCAATGTAGGCGTTCACATCGTTCGACAAGTCATTCGTGGATACGAGCAATCCCTCGGCTGCCCCGAAGCTCACGATGCCGACGGCAACGGCCACTGCGGCCGAGAAAGTCGTCGCATCAATCGACGCGGTCTCGGATGCCGTCACGCTGACCGAACCAGTTCCCGTGGTCGTGACGTTATCCGCGTTTGAGATGTAGGCATCGATAACGTTGTCGATCACGTTTTCAGAGATCGCAACGCCGATGGCCAAGGAAATTGCGCCTTCCTTGCCGAACGCTACGGCCAGCGTTGCCGCGCCCGTGATCGCCGAGATGGACGACGCGTCGGTGGCCTGAAGCGATATACCCCGCGCATGGATGCCGGCGGCCCCATCTCCATCGATGGACGCGTTAACGTCAATGGAAATACCGTTAGTGGCCCTGGCACCGGCGCCGCTGCCGGCCAGTCCGACGGTTCCCGAACCGCCAACGGCCGCTGCAAACGCGCCGACAAACGCATCGATCGATTGCTGTGCCGTTGCGGTCAGTGACAGATTGCCCGCCGTCGAATTCACGCTGGAATCGACGATTCGCGACTGAACCTCCGCTGAATCGTTCGAAGTGATGATTGCCGAGTTCCTCATCCCGGACGTGTCATCCTGATTGGCACCGATGAGGTTGCGTGCAACCGAGGCACCGATCGCCAAACCGGCGCCGACTTCCTTGCCCACCCCGATCGCCAACGACGCGCCAACGACCGTGGCCGATATCTGGGGCTCGAACACCGTGAAATTGCCGCTGCTATCCTTGGAAATAATGACCGATATTCCCGACGTACGGTCGGTCACCGACCACTCGATGCCCGTATCGTCGTCCGGATCGATCAGATCCGTTCCGGTGTCCACCTTGCGGATGGTAACCGATAAATCGTCCGGTTCCGTCGACATTTCGATACCGGCGGCGTCGAGCACCGATTGCAGCGTTTCCTTGAACGTATTGTCGGCATCGACGTCGTTTGGATCGGGCGTCCCTTCTTCGTAAGTGATGCCGCCGATGGTGACAGCGGATTCCAGCAAGTCCGTATTGCCCGCATCGTCCAGTCCGGCCGTAAGGTCGCCGCTCGGAGCCAGAGCTTGACCGCCTGCGGCCGAACTGGCGCTGGCAAAGACAGTCACAGCGCCGCTGGCGGTCAGTGCGCTGTCTTCCACCAGCGCATTGGTCCGCGTATTGATCACATTGGTCGACTCGGCGCCGGCGCCGGTGAGTGCTACTCCGACTTCCTTGGAGACACCGGCGGCCAGAGAGGCCGCAACCGCCACCGAATGAATTGCCGAATGATCAGTGGCCCTGACCGTTATGCCGCCCGTACTCACCACGTCATCGGCGTTCTTGATTTGGGCATCGATCTGGCTGGCAATCACGTTTTCGGACAACGAGACACCGATGGCGAGCGAGACCGCCGCATCGCCGGCGAAGGACGCGGCCAGCGAGGCTCCCACCGAGACGGACGTGATCTTGGACGTATCGTCAGCCGACAATGTGATGGCCGTCGCATGGATTCCGCCCGAATTATCATCGTCGATGTAGGCTTGAACCTTGCTGGCGACCTGATTGACCGCATCGGAGCCCGATCCGCCGAGCGAAACTCCTACTTCCTTGCTCGCCGCAATTGCTGCCGAGGCGGCAACCACCGTAGCTTCGATCGTCTCGGTGGCGTTTGCCGTGGCGGTAAATGCGCCGCCGATCACGATACTCGACTGTTCGACGTAGGCTCGCGTCTGTCCCGATGTCTGCAGAGCGCCCGTATCGGGATCCCAACCGATGTAGTTTCTTGCCAGAGCTGCGCCGATCGCAACACCGACGCCCGCGTCCTTGCCGCCTCCGACGGCGAGCGACGCACCCACGATGATCGCCGTGATGTGCGAGTCGTTGGTTGCCGACAGGGACACTCCGCCGGTACCGGTGCCGTGCACCCGGCTGCCCTGGATCGAGGCATTGGCGTTGGTGAGGATGATGTTCGTCGCTTCGGCGCCCGCGCCGCTGAGCGCTACGCCAGGTCCCTTGCTGAATCCGGCGGCCAGCGATGCAGCCACGGCCGTCGCCGTGATCGTGGCGTCTTCAATTACTTCCGCTGAGAAGTTCCCGCTGTGGGTGATCCCGTATTTGCTGGCCAGCGAACTGTTCTGGTCGGCGTTCAGGACAAAGGCCTCGACCTCGTTCCGCACGTCGTTCCGGGCCAGCGAAACGCCGATCGCAATGGATACTCCGCCCTTGTCGCCGTAGGAACCGGCCAGCGAGGCACCGACGGCCGTCGCTGTGATTTGCGACGTGTCGTTGGCCAACAGGGTCACATCGTGAGCCGTAACGGTTCCATCGAACGACTCATCCGTTCCTGCGGGGGCGCCCGATTTCTGCACACCGGACTCGTAATCGACGAACGATTTGACCGACATCGAGATCTTGTTTTCAACATCCACGCCCGAACCGGCCGCAGCGATCCCCACATTTCGGCCCGCCGCGATGGCGGCCGTCGCTGCCACGACCACCGCGTCGATCGTCTCATTGGCAGCCGACGCAGTTATCGTCAGGTTGCCCTGAGCTTCGATCGTCGAGTTCAGTGCGTAGGCCTGAACTTCGGCCGACGTCGGCGTATCGCTGTCGTCGTCGAAGCCGATCAGGTTCGTCGATACCGACGCGCCGACCGCCACACCGACCCCGGCCTTTTTCCCGAATCCAAGTGCCAGCGCCGCCGACACAACCACTGCATCGATATCGGACGAATTCGTGCTGGTCAGATTCACATCGCCGCTGGAGACGATGAGGCTGTTTTCGAGGTAGGCGTTGGTATTCGTGAGAATCACGTTCTTCGATTCGGAACCGCCGCCGCTGATTGCAAACGCATTTTCCCCGTTGGCAAACGAGACCGAAGCGGCCACCGCCGTAGCGGTCACCGTGCCGGTGCTGGTCGCGGATACACCAACCGCGTGGCCCGCACCGATTTCAGAGTTCAGCACAACGGCCGCCACGTTGTTGTCGATGCGGTTCTGAGCGATCGAGATCCCGATCGCGACACCCGCCGAATAAGTCTCGCCCGCCGCAAAGGCGATGCTCGCGCCGATCGCTTCGGCCGTCACAGCCGACGTGTCGGTTGCTGAAACCAGAATACTGCCGCTTTGGGAACGGACCGGCGGCGGATCGGTAACCAGCGTCTTGGCGGGGGTGTCGGTGATTGCCGCCTTGACGGTCATTGCGATCTCATTGTCGGCCCCGGCACCGGCGCCCGACACGGCCGCTGCGACTCCCTTGCCGGATGTGCCGACCGCCAGCGATCCGGCGAATGCGGTCACGTCGATGGTGGGAGTAGACGTGGCTGTCACCGAGATGTTGCCGCCAGCCACGACGGAGGAGTCGTCGATCGTGGCCTGAATCCCGACGCCCGCCGTCTTGTCCTTGACGTTGTTGATGGATACCGATGCGCCCACTGCGACTCCCACGCCCGCGCCGCCGCTGCCGCCCAATCCGGCGGCCAGCGCGATCGAGCCGGTTAACGACTTGATCGTCGATTCGTCGGTGGCGCTGACCGTCACGGTCTGGCTGCCGGCGGCGGTTATCGCGCTCTGGTTCTTGATTGAAGCAGTCACGTCTTTCCGAATATCGTTGAACGCGAACGAACCGGCGCCCGCGATTGCCGCGGCGCCGCCGGTCCCGCCACCTTTGGCGCCGGACAGAGCGCCACCGATGGCATACGCTTCGATCTTATCTTTGGAGTGAGAGCTGACGATTACGCCGCCGGTCGTCGTCGTGACCACTGCGTCGTCGATGTAGGCGGCGACGGCGCTCTCGATCTCATTGATGGCGAAAGCAGCCCCGCCGGCGCCATTGGCCGACCCAGTCTGCGCGCCTTTGGACAGTCCAACCGCAACGCCGCCTGCCACCGTCACAATCCACGAGTCGGAGTCGTCGGCGGTAAGTGCCAGACTACCCGCGGTGACCACGTGAGAACCGTCGTCGTCAACGTACGCGGTGACGTCGGCCGAAATGAAATTGATCGACAGGCCGATGGCCAGCGCCAGGCCTTTCGGTTTGGAGGCCGGATCATCCTCCGAAGGCCTCGCAACGACAACCGCGACCCCGGCCGCGACAGCCGTAATGTGCGTGTCGTTGTTCGCATGGACGGTGATGGCGCCGGATACGGTGCTCCCCATGTTCTTCAGGTGAGCGTCCACGGTTTCGCTGATCGAATTGATGGCGATTCCGGCTCCTATTCCGATCTTGCCGCCAAACGCCAGGCTGCCTGCCACGGTGATGATTCTGGTCGAATCGTCCGCCGTCACCGCCAGGCCGCTGGCGGTGATCGAACCATCTTCGAGGTAAGCGGCCGTTTCGCTGTCGATCGTGTTGTAGGCCACAGAACCGGCGATGCCCGTGCCGCGGGACGAACCACCCAGGCCCGCCGCGATCGAAATGATGGCCGCCGAACCCTCGGCCTTAACCGTTGCGGCGCCGACATTCGTCAGCGTCGAATCGGAAATGAAGGCGTGAGTGTGATTGTCAACGATGTTGACGGTCACGGCGCCGGCGAGTCCTACGTTCTTCGCCGAGTTGCTGGAATTCGTCGACAAAGCCGCCGCGCCGGACACGGCGATGATCGAGGGAGTGTTTTCGGCCCACACTTCCATGCCGCCGGCGTTTGTCACGGACCTGCCGCGAATGTACGCCTCCGTGGTGTCGGTCATGTAATTGATCGACACACTGCCCGATACGGCCTTCCCCGTCTTCTGGCCGCCCTTGGCTTCCTCGGATTCTTCGTCTTCCTCGGTCGGCGACGGATCGCCGACTTTGGACGCCGCGAGAGTGACCGTCACGACCAGGCCTTCGTTCTTCGCATGCAGAGTCGTCTTGCCGGTCGAACTGAACGAGCCGACGCCGCTCGTGGGCGAGGCCAGGAAATGTCCGGAGCCTGTTGCTGCGCTTGGATCGAGTTGTACGACCGTCGCCGCTCGATCGCTGGCGTTGGTGTTGCTCGTCGACAACTTAATCGTGGATTCATTAACAACGGTGACGTAATAGTGATTGTGCTGGGTGAGGCCGCCGATGCTCGTACCGCCGCCGTTGTCGTAGATCACTTCATCGCCGTCCGCGAATCGGTTGGCGTTGGGCATGCGGATCGTGTGGCTCGTGGCATCGACGACCGGCAAGGCTCGGAACGGGACGGCGATGGAGTGTTTCGTTCCCGTAGCGACCGCTGCGTCAAGGTCGATCGGCACGCCGCGTTGGGCGTTGGCAGAAGAATCGGCCAGGCGGATCGTCGTCGAGTTGACAACAATCACGTAGTAGCGGTTCTTGCTGGCCAGACCGCCGACGCTGTCGCCCCCGCCGTTGCTGTAGACCACCTGCTGGCCGGTGCTGAATCCGTGCGGGTAGCCGAGGTTGATTGTTTCGGCGGTTGATTCATCTCCGCCCGTCACGGCGGCGCGTGCGTCGATTGCGACACGCAGACTGTGCTGCACGCCGGTGGCGCCCGTCGGGTCCACACCGATATAGGGTCCGCTGGCGGCGCCGGCGGCCGTGGGCGACAAACGAATGGTCGTGTCGTCGACGACTTTGACGTAATAGGTGTTGCCGTTGACGAGGCCGCCGATACTGGTTCCGCCGCCATTGCTGTAGATGATCGCGTCGCGATCGGAGAACCCGTGGCTGTAGCCGAGATCGATCGTCCCATCCGTGAGACTGACGGCGGAACCGGGATCGAACGCCACGCCGAAGCCGGAGACCGAACCTGCTGTTAACGGCGCCGATAGACTCAGCAATTCCGGCGTAACGCGCATCGCGTCGAACTGGGATGCCGCCAGGTGGAACGCATTAGGACTGCTCGAATCGGGAACGATGTAGTAGACCGTGTTGTTTGACAATCCGCCGATCGCCGCATCGGTCCCTGCGGTGTAGACCACCGCCTGGCCTTTTTGGAAGCCATGTGCGTACCCCAGATCGATGCTGTCATACGAATTGGTCACGACGGCGGCAGGCGTAAAACTCCGACCAATATTGTGCAGAACGCCTCGATTAGCGGTCGGATCGAGCGCCACACGCAGGCTGTGATTCGTCCCGGAACCAGTCGGATGCGTTCCCAGCTCCAGTTCAGTTCCATCGGCCGCATGGCTGGCCGTATCGGCAAGCATCACGTGAGTGGCGTCGACTCGGATAATGTAGTAGGTTTCGCGGTCGCTTAGAGTTCCAAGCGCCGTGCCGCCACCATCGTCGTAGACTACTGCGTCGCCCGTCTGGAATCCGTGGGCGTAACCGAGGTCGATGGCGTTGCCGACGATTGCCGTCGACCCGAACTTCGGCGCCGTGCCGTTGGCCTCGACCAGCGACCGTCCAAGGCCGATCGTGGTCGCATTGACCTGTCGTACGAAATACGTGCCGCCGTCGTCCAGCCCGCGGATGGAATCGTCGCTTCCGTTGCTGTACACGACCTGATCGCCGGTCATGAGGCCGTGGGCATAGCCCAGGTCGATCGTTCCGGCCGCAGCATTCACCCCGGTATTGGGCGCGAAGTCGCCGCTGCCAATCGCGACGTCGGTGTTCCCGATGATCGCCTTGGTGTCGCGGTCGATGACGTTGACGCCGGCGGTCAGACCGAACCCGACGCTTGTGCCGATCGCCACACCGCCCGCAAGGTTGATCACCAGAGGATCGTCGTTCGCCGTGACGTCGACTTTCCCCGTCGCGGAGACAATGGCCCCCTGGCCGATTTGCGCCAGGGTCAAATCGTCGAGACCGACGTAGTTGACGGCGCCGTTAACGGCCGTTTCGCCGGCCTTTCCCCATGTTATTCCGAGCGAGACATTCTTGACCTCGGTGTTGGCATCGACGACCAGATCGTGAGCCCGCACCTTCGCTCCCGATTCGATGACGGCCTGGGCCGTGTCGTTGTACAGCAAGACCGAAAAGGCGCCGCCGAATCCGGATTCCTTGCCCGAATTGCTGACGGTCTGCTTTCGATCCTGTCCCAGCACGGCGTCGAGAATATTGGGAAAATTACCCGTCAGATTCAGCGCCATGACATCGATTTTTGAAGTGACGCTCACGTCGCGCGCGTTCGTCACCGTACCGTTCTGGTTGATCAGGGCTCCCGACTCGATACGCGATTCGGCGTCATTGGTCAGGGCCAGGATATTCGCCGAGACGGCGAAGCCCTTCTTGTTTCCGGTGGCCGTACTTTGCGCGAACGTCGTGAAGTAGTCGTTGGCCCCCAGATTGTCGTCACCCAGTGTCTGCAGCAGTCGGGCAACCACCTGTTCGCTCGTCTTGAGCACGCTCGACAGTTGGAGGTTCTGCCAGGGAATCTCGTAAGGGATCTGCGTATTGGCGGCGACGTCCAGCTTGCCTGCCGCATCGATTTGGGCGCCGCTTTCGACCTTGGCGATCGCCTTGTTGGTGTAGTCGCCGTAACCGACGGCGATGCCGACACTGAGCTTTCCGTCCGTCGACAGCGTTACGCCGGGCAATTTCATCACGGCGGCAAGGCCTTGAGCCGTCATGTCGGGGCGATCAACGACGTTGGCATGGACGTCGACCGTACCGGTGGCATCAATCACCGCCGTGCCCGTAACCCTGGCTGTGGAAATGTCGGAATGCCAGCCGAAAGTCGCCGAGATCACACCCACGGAATGTCCATCCTTGGTTGTGTCGCCCACTTTCTTGGCATCGATGCCGTAATTCCGGTCGCTGCGAGTCTTGAGTAGAGCACCGATAAGCGAGCCGATTGCGGCCGTGACGTCGGGACTTCCTGCGGCTGCATCGGTTCCTGCCCGGGTGAGTTCCAGCAACGTGGTGGCGTAGTTGAAGCCGTTGGCGCGGATAGGCTGCCCGTTCTGGAACTTGGTCGCCATCTTGTCCTTGTCGGCCATCGTCTGCGCGACAATGTCCACATTCGTCGCATCGACATGGCCCGATACGATGACGTCGGCCGTGGCATCGTCGAGCGCCACCAGAAATGAGATGCCGAGCTTGGAATCGTCGCTCGACGCCGAGACTTCGGTCGCCATGTTCTTGGCATTGGCGGCCCAGAAATTCGCATCGTCCTGGGCGCTGATTACAGCGGACTGGCCGATCGTGACCGTCGAGTGGGAGTAGCCTTCGGTTACGGCCCCCGAAACTGAATATGGCTGAAGTCGTTTCAGCGGGCCGGCACTGGTGGTCTTGGTCGTTATGTCGACCGTGTTGGCGGTGGTGGCGACCACGCTGACGCTTCCCGTGTGCGACTTCACCGTCCCTTCCACATCGACGTCGGCCGTGGCGTCGCTGCGACCATAGTTGAATCCGACGGTCAGCCCGAGTGTGAACCCTTGGGCCTTGGACCGCGCAAAAGCCTCCGTGAACACGCTGCCGCCCAGCGCCTCGACCGTCGATCCCGCCACCAAATCAACCGTGGCCGAAGCCTCAGACAGGCTGACTCCGACGAGCAGGCGGAAATTGATCAGAAAATCGATCAGCGCCTCTGAAACCTGCTTTAGGTACGAATTCGGGTCATTCAGGCCGTCGCTCAGCAGCCCCAGTTGATCCTGCGAGTCGTCGAAGATGCGGGTATTGTCAGCGTCGGCAATGATACTGACATCGCGTCCTTTGATCAGTGCGTTGGTGCCGACCGTGACGTTGACGTCGATCGGGTTATACGAATAGGCGATCGCCTGCGCGTGGTGGTAGGCCGAGATAGTGATGCTTCCGCCCAGGCCCTGCACGCCGTTCACCTGCACGGTCAAATCACTGCCGTTATGAAATGACGTGCTGCCGGTCAGGTATTTGTTCGGATGGGTGATGGTGACGGTGTCGCCGTCGGCGTAACCCGATCCGGGAGAACGAAGGATCACCGACGGATTCCCGTCGTTGTCGGTCATGACGTCGACGCGCATCCCCGAACCGGTGCCGCTGGTGGTGGTGGGAATGTCGCGGTACAGTTTGCCCGGCAGCCATTTGATGGCGGGCGTCGACTGATTGTGAATCCCCAGCGGAATCCCGGCGCTCGACGCAGTCGTCCGATCGTCGAAGCTCAAGAGCTGCGCTCGGCTGCCGATCGTCACCTCATTGGCTTCGAGCGTGATGTCGCCCGATTCGCCGATGGATGCGCCCAGGTTATTCGTGTGACGAGTATCCAGTACGATATCGGCAGCAACACTGATCGTACTGCTGACATTGCGGCTCGTCTCGTTATTGAATCGGTCCGGCGGCGTGATGCGGATGCTGCCTCCGCCCGTGCTGATGTTGCCGGTGAATAAATAGGTGCCGCCATCGTTGCTGGTCAGATCGGCGCCGTTCAGGACCAGGCTGCCGATCGTATAGCTGCCGCCGCCGGCCAGTTCCACTCGCTGCGTTCCGGCGAGAAGGGCGGCCGTCAGCAAGCTGTTGGTGAATTGGCTGGTGGCGTAGTTCCAAAACGTGACCGACGGGTCGGCCGAGCCAAACACTAGATTTCCATTGACGTCCTGGGTCAGCGTGAGTTCTACATCGGTCAGGTTGTTGCGCAGCGCCAGAACGCCAACTGCCGACGTGTCGGCCTCGAACGGAACGCCGATCCCGGCGAAGTTGACCGCGCTGGTGTTGGCATAGATCGTATTCGCGGCAAGCGTGCCGGCTCCGGTCGAATCCGGCATCACGATTGCCTGGTGGCCTGGATTCGCCGGGTCTTCGATACCGAGACTGGCTGACCGATCGGCGCCGCCATCGATCAGGCCAGTGACCTGACCTCCCGCACGGACGATAAATGCATCCTTGTAAACCGATTCGCCGGTAAGATTTTCGAAGCCAGAGAACGTCACGGACCTGGCCAGCGAAATCCCGTTCCCTGTAAACATGACATGGTCGATCGACCCGGAATTGATACCTGTGATATCCCACGTGGCATTCAGGTCGGGACCCAGCAGCGTATCGGCGCCGCTGGTGCCGATGACACTGGTTATGTTGCGAATGCCTCCCGGGGCTCCGGTCGTCGAACCCGCTGCGGCTTGCCCCAGGTTCACGGTCACAGCGGAGGTGTACGCCGAATAATCGAGGCTGTTGTCACCGGCCGCCCCGTCCAGGTAGCCAGCGACGCCCGCGTTGTCCAAGACGAACGCATCGTCACCCACGTTGCCCGACAAGTTCTCGAAGCCGCTGAACGTAACCCGGTAAATCTCGACGGCTTCATGGACGAGCAAGTTATTGCCGTTGGCCCACACGCTGGTCCCGAGTTGAACCGCCGAACCGCCCGCCGTAAGACTCAACTGGATGGTATTGGCGTCGATCACTTTGACGAAGTAGATCTGGTGCGACGTCAGGCCGCTCGCATCGGCCGCCAGGTCGCTGATGTAGGTCACCTGCTCACCGTCCGTAAAGCCCTTTCCGAGGGGAAAACGAATCGTCCGTGCCGCCGTGTCCACCACCGTGGCGGCGTCGAGCGCTGTGGTGGAATGACGGTTGGTAACCACCTGGCCGCCGTTGGTTGCTGAAACCGTCCATTCGTTGTCGTCGGCCACACCGATCAGCGTATCCGTACCGGAGCCGCCGACCACGGCGTCGATGTTGGTATTTCCGACACCGAGCCGAACCCTGACGCCGCCCGTCGTGCCGCTGTAGTCGATCGTATCCGTGCCGCCGGAACCGCCATCGATGCCGTCCAGGCCGGCGGCGTCGTTGGCGTAAAAGAATGTGTCGTTCTGGTCGCCTCCGATCAGCGTACCGACGCCCGAGAAGTGCACGGTTGCACCGTAGCCGTCGACGGTTCCCGTGTTGAAGTCGGTAATTGTCCAGACATGGGCGGCACCGTTGGAAGCGTAAAGAGTGTTGAGCCCATCACCGGCCTGTATGTCGACACTCAGCGGACCGGCGATCGGATCCAGCGTGAGAGACGTCGCCGCGTCGCCTAGCGCCAGCGTCAGTGACGAAGTGGGCTTGGGAAACTTCAGAGTGTTAACCAGCGTATCCGACGCGGCGTCAAAGAACCGGCCGGTCAGATTCGTGAGCGTCAAATAGCCCGCCGTGCTGGAGTCCCCCAATCGCCACTCGCTGTCCACTTCACCGCCGGCAATCACCGCGTTCGCGGTTGGGACCAGACCAACAAAAGGATTCAATCCCGCATAGGCAACCGTCTTCGAATGCACGGTGACGGTCTGCGCGCCGCCACCCGGCTCCGGATTGACCACGGTGAAACTGTCGTCCTCGTCGTCGGTATTTTGAACGATCAGTCCGCCCTTGCCGGCAGCCGATCCGGTCACG
>CAIPEB010000092.1 GCA_903863885.1 uncultured Planctomycetaceae bacterium
CGCCCATGACCGTGTGGACCGCCTTGCCTGATGCCTCGCCGTGCTCGCGCATGGCTTTGCGGTAGCCGTCCCAATCGAACGACAGGTTGTTTTCGGCGGCCATCGTCTCGAAGACCTCCGGCGGTACGCCGTAAGTCTGATACAGGTCGGCGGCGGCGGCGCCGTCGACGGACGTGCGGTTCGCAGTCTGCATCTCGCTGAAGATCTTTTCGATGCGAGCCAGTCCTGCGTCGATCGTGCCGAAGAAGTTGGCCTCTTCGTTCTTGATGACGTCGGCCACGCGGGTCGTCGTTTCCGTCAGGTCCGGATAGGCCGTCTTCATCACGCTTACGACCGCGGGCGCCAGCTTATAAAGAAACGGCTCGCGGACTCCCATCTGATGTCCGTCAAGGACCGCACGCCGCAGCAGTCTGCGGATGACGTATTTCTCCTTTTGCGGGCCGGGATAGACATTTTCGTGGACGGCCATCGTGCAGGCTCGCACGTGATCGGTGATTCGACGCAGACGCCGCCCGTTGTCGGACTTGGCGTCGTAGTTCAGTCCGCACACTTCGGCCGCCGCGTCGAGCACGGGCCTGAGCAGGTCGATGTGGTAATTCGTTGATACACCCTGCAAGCAGGCGGCAGCCCGTTCCAGCCCCATGCCGGTATCGATGTTGTTGCTGGGAAGCGGTCGGAGGTTGTTTGGCGGATCGCCGACGCGATTAAACTGCGTGAAGACGAGGTTCCAGATCTCGACTTCGTCGCCGAAATCGTCGTGATAGAAGATCTCGCTGCACGGTCCGCAAACGCCGTCCGGTCCCTCGGTCGGCGCGCCGGCCGGCCAGAAGTTATCGTGCTCTCCCAACCGGCGAATGCGATCGGAACTCAGCCCGACGTCTCGCTTCCAGATCTCCGCCGCCTCGTCGTCGTCGAGATACACGGTCACCGTCAGGCGACCCGGGTCAATTCCGAGCCACCTCTTGGCGGTGAGAAACTCCCAGGCCCAGTTGATCGCTTCGCGCTTGAAATAGTCGCCGAAGCTGAAGTTGCCGAGCATTTCAAAAAACGTGTGGTGGTACGCCGTACGGCCGACGTTGTCGATGTCGCCGGTCCGAAGGCACTTCTGGCAGGTCGTCGCCCGAGTGAATTCGAGCTTGACCTTGCCCAGAAAATGATCCTTGAATTGATTCATGCCCGCCGGAGTGAATAGAACGGACGGATCCCAGGTCGGGACCAGCACGTCGCTCGGACAGCGAACATGACCCTTGGACTGGAAGAACTCAAGATACAACTCGCGTAATACGTCGGTCTTCATGGACACCAACCGTGGCGGCCGAAAATCGAACCGCCTGCCTCGAGGGTGGAAAGAAGGTCAGCAAAGCGACCAATAATAACGAGGCTGCGGGATCAGGGCGAGACCGTCTGACGCGTCGGACTGCCTTGTCCTGTCAGGACTACCAGCTCCACGGATCCGTTGGCCTTCTCGGTGGCCTCACGAAACTCAGCCGGACTGGTCACCCGTCTACCGTCGGCGAAACTGACAAACACGCCCGGCCGCAGGCCAGACTTCCAGGCGGGGGAATCCTGCTCCACTGCCGCCACATACACGCATCCGGTCGGATCGAGGTGCGGACCCAGATAGCTGAACGAAGGGGCGGCACTGGAATCATCGACCTCCATGCCTCGCCATTTCGCAAGGTCTTGCTCGCCGATTTGCGGCTTCGCGGAATTCAGAAATCTCTTGGTCAGCGTCACCTGCAGTTGGAGCGTCTCACCGGACGGGTTGGCGTTCGACGCCCGCAATATCGTCAGGCGGGCGGTCGCGCCCGACGGGAGAGCGCCAACAATCCGAAACAGATCGGTATCGTCGAGGACCGGTTCCTGGTTGATGTGCGTGATGATGTCGCCTGGAACGACTCCCCCTCGTGCCGCCGGTGTGCCCTCGACCACGCTCACGACGCGGGCCCCGCGGACTCCCGACTGCCGCTGTGCTTCGGAGACCGGTTCAGGCCCGACTCCGAGGAAGCCGAACGCCGGCCGCCGCCCTGTCTTCATCTTTTCCACGGTCTGCACAAACTGGGCATCCACGGGAATAGCAAAGCCGGCGGATGCCTCGTAATCCGCGCCCGCCGCGTAAGCTGTCGTCAGCCCGATCATCTCGCCTCGCAGATTGACCAGCGCCCCGCCGCTGTAACCGAAATTCAGCCTGGCATCCGTCTGGATCAGCGTGCCGAACTGATGCAGCGAATCACGCGCCTGAGGGTCAGCCGAGCGGTCAGCCACGCGAGGGGCACGTCGCAACAGATTCGAGATAATCCCCCAACTGGCACTGACCTCGCCATCGCGGGCAATCGCGTACGGGTTGCCCAGCGCGATAACCAGTTGCCCCTTTCGAGCCTGCTTGGCATCGCCGAAAGTGATCGGGACCAGGTCCTTTGCATCAATCCGCAGCACTGCCAGATCGGACCACGGGTCGGCACTGACCACGATTGCCTTGAACGGACGCCGCTGGCTCCAGACATAGAAATCCGATTTCTGCAGGTCTCCCAGCACGTGATAGGTCGTGAGAATCAGACCCGTCGCGTCAATAACGACCCCCGCCCCGAAGTCATTGGGCACAAACTCCGGGCTCATCGGCGATACATCCGATAATGAACCGACCGTCGGTACCTGAAGTACCGCCCCGCTGTCATTCTCCGAGTTCTCTTCCGAACGGCGCACTCGTGCGATCGCGACCACGGACTTTTCGCTCCGCGCAATCGCCTCCACAATCGCATCCTCAATCGCGGCTGCACTCCCGATTGCAGCCGAGTTTCCGGCCGCAACTGCGCTACCGCCCGCATCAGCACTCTCGGGCCGGGCCGGATTCTCCATCGCTCCGGGGTCTTCAGAAGCTGGAGCTTCAGGTGCGGCAGGCGGACTGCCCGCCTGGTTTTCGCCCTCCGCGGCTGCGCTCGTTGCGCTCCCGCCCGCCTGACTTTCGGCCGGCAGTGCACCCGCTCCTGCAACTGCCTCGGCGGCAGTTCCCGTCGTGCCGAAGATGACACAGGCAGCGACAACGACGGTCGCGGCGAACGCCGTCAACGTCACGAACTTGTCCAACACGCTGGCCGTCATGCGTGCGAACGCCCGCCCAGATACCCATGCCGCCGAACGACACGGGATCGAGATTCGATGTCGAATCATGAATTCAAGAATCAAGGATCGAATCCAGAACCGAAATGCAAAGGTCAACCACCCGCTCTGCCCGAGGCGGCACGATCAAACCACCGATGCACAATTCTATCCGCTCCAGTCCATCCCCGGGGTTCGCCGGCGCTCAGTCGGATCCTTCGCCCGATGCCGTCTTGATGCCCGCGAGTTCCGAACCGGAAGTGAGCAGCTTGCCGCGGATCTCTTCCGTCAACTGCGGATTCTCGACGAGAAACGCTCGGGCCTTTTCCTTGCCCTGGCCCAGGTACGCCTCCTGGTACTTGAACCACGCGCCGGAGCGTGCCACGATCCGATTATTTACGGCCAGATCCAGCACGTCCCCTTCGTAACTGATGCCGTGCGTGTGCATCATGTCGAACTCGGCCACGCGGAACGGCGGCGCCACCTTGTTCTTGACAACCTTGCACCGCACCCGCTGGCCAACCACTTCCTCGCCTTCTTTCAATTGGCCGATTCGCCGCACATCGATGCGACACGAACTGTAGAACTTCAAGGCCCGCCCGCCCGGCGTCGTTTCCGGACTGCCGAACATCACACCAATCTTCTCGCGAATCTGATTGATGAATATCACAGCCGTCTTGCTCTTGGAAATGGCGCCGGTCAGCTTCCGCATCGATTGGCTCATCAATCGCGCCTGCAAACCAACGTGCGAATCGCCGATGTCCCCTTCCAACTCCTGCTTGGGAACCAACGCAGCCACCGAATCCACCACGATCACGTCGACCGCGTTCGACTTGATCAACATCTCGGTAATCTGCATCGCCTCTTCGCCGCTCGTCGGCTGGCTGACCAGCAGCGTTTCGAGTTGCACGCCGAGCTTTTTGCCCCAGGACGGATCGAATGCATGCTCTGCGTCGATAAACGCTGCAATCCCGTCCGTTTTCTGCGCCTGAGCTATCACGTGCAACGCAAGTGTCGTCTTGCCGCTCGACTCCGGTCCAAATATCTCAATGATCCGGCCCCGAGGAATCCCCTGGCCGCCCAGTGCAATGTCCAACGACAAACTGCCCGTCGGTATCCCCTCGATGTAATTCTTCGAGTCGGCGCCCAACGGCATGATCGAGCCTTCACCAAACTGCTTCTCGATCTGCTGCAGCGTATTCTTCAAAGTCTGGTTCTGCTCAATCAACTCCGCCATCGCCGGCTTGCCCGCGCCTTCGGGTTTGCCGGCCTTTGCAGCCTTCGCCTTCTTGCCGCCGCGACTGTTGTCTGATGATTTGTCTGCCGTGGTCATCCGTCTCTCCTTCTCCCCTCCTGCATGATCCCGTGTCTGTTCTTCCGATCGCTCTTGTATCCCGCTGCCCGTCGAACCGGCCGACTCGGCGGCGTTTGAATCGCCCGTTTTGCTCAGATTGCCAGCCTCGGCCCTGGTTCTGGACTCATTCGTGGTTTCGGTCCCGCTGCCGGTACTGGCTCCGCTGCCCGCTGCGGTCTCGTCTCGGCCCGCAGCTTCGACTTGATCGCTCGAACTGTCCTCCGCCAAGCCCTTTGCCGACTCCTTTTCCCCGGTCTTCGACTGGCCTTTGACCTGGACTCTTGCCTGCGCTCTGGCCTGCGCTCTGGCCTGTGCGTGTGCCGGATGCCCGAGTCGATGCGGATTCCGTGTCTTGGTTGCGGTCAGCATAGATTAGCCTGCTAAAGGACGCGAATAGTGAACAGATGAATAGTATATCGGGCTTTCTCCCTGGAATTCAAGGGGTTTTCTTGTGAATCGAGAGATTTTTGTGCGGCACTGCCGCACCCGCATGAAACCCCGGCCCCATGGGTCCGGCGGCAGGTGCGCCGGCCGCAAAGAAGCTGCCGCATCCGGCATCAATTCCGCAGCGGCGCTGTGCTTTGCACTTCGTAAGTCGGGCCGGCCGGACTCAGATAGCTGGCCATCACGAGAACCTGTCGAATCTCGGTTGTCGCCGCATCAAACTCGGCGTGCTTGCGGATCAGGTCACTCAGCGATTTTTTCTCGGCCGTGCTGCCGGACCGTACCCGTCCGATCGTCAGGTGCGGTGTGAATTCGCGTTTTTCCCGCGGGATGCCCAACGCGTGCAGGGCGTCATCGATGCGCATCGCCAATTGGCCAATCGAGTCCTGGCCCTCCGATACGCCGATCCAGAGTGTCTGCGGACGCCGAGCGTCGGGAAAAGCGCCCGCACCGCGAAACCGAACCGAAAACGGAGCGATCCGAGCGGCCGCGGCCGCCACCGATTCCTTTACTTGCGCCAGAAGTTCCTCCTCGGTATCGCCGAGGAACTTGAGCGTCAGATGCATGTTTTCCGGCCGAGTCCACGTGATCCGGGCGCCGCTGGTGCGAAGCGAATTGCACAGCGAGGACGCACGAGACCGCGTCTCTTCGGAGGTTTCGACCGCGATGAACGTGCGAATCACCGACATGCCGCCGCCCTCGCCGCTGTCACAACCGGCCCCCGCACCGCAACCGGCACGCCCGGCCAGCTCGGAAATCGCGCCGGCTCAGAAACTCAGCATCTTCTGGTAGAGCGACAACCGCTGGTCGATCTCCGGCCGGCTGATGCCCTTCAGCCTGTCGAGGCTGAACGCTTCCACCGTGTAGCTGGCCACCACGATCCCGTAAGCCATGGCCTTCTTCAACGTGACGGGATCGAATTCACCCCGTTCGGCAAGAAAACCCATCATTGCTCCCGCGAAACTGTCGCCCGCCCCGGTCGGATCCACGACCTGTTCGGTGGGGAACGCCGGCAGCACGTACGTTTCGTGCTTCGAAAAGAACATCGCCCCGTGCTCGCCCTTCTTGATCACGACGAACTTCGGGCCCATTTCGCGCACGATATGTCCGGCCCGCACCAGATTCTCTTCGCCCGTGAGCAGTTTGGCTTCGCTGTCGTTGAGCACCAGGCCGTCGAGACGCCGTAGAAGCTGATCCAGCGCCGGACGCTGTTCGCGAATCCAAAGGTCCATCGTGTCGGCCACGGCCAATTGGGCACCGCCGGCCTGCTCGAGCACCTTCAGTTGGAGCATCGGGGCGCCGTTGGCCAGGAACAGGAATTTTGACCGGCGGTAATCATCGGGCAGCACCGGATCGAAGTGCTCGAACACGTTGAGATGCACTTCAAGTGTTTCCCGGTCGTTCATGTTCGGCAGGTACTTGCCCCGCCAGCGGAACGTCGCTTCGCCGGGGACGACCTGCAGTCCTGCGGTGTCGATGTTGCGGGATTTCAGCAGTTGCGTGTGTGCGTCCGGCCAGTCATCCCCCACCACGCTGACCAGCTTCACCGAAGTGAAGTAGCTCGCGGCGAACGAAAAGAACACGGCCGATCCGCCCAGCACGTTGTGCCGCGTCTCCTGCGGAGTTTCGACCGAATCCAACGCCACGGATCCTACGACGAGCAAAGGCATGGCTTACTCCCTCGGTACTGTCGCCCGTTTCTGGTTGCCGACTACGGCGCACTTTCCCGTGCCGCCCTCACGCAACGAGTCGCCGCTCAATTCTCGCCGCGGAGCATTCAACTGCCATCCGAACCGTCAGGGCGTGACGCCCTTTTTCAGAATCACGTTTCCGTACTTGGCCGTCTCGCCCGTCATGACGATCGCAAAGGCCTGCCTGGCCCGATCGTAGAACGCAAACCTCTCGATGCGGGCAATCGGCGGAGTCTCGGGAGCATGACGGTCGATTGCTGCGCGGTATCGCGCCTCGACTTCGGGATCCAGCGTGTCCCCGGGAACCGCGTCCATCATCGCGATCGGATGGGGCACATAGTTGTCGAGCACAAACAGCGGCAGAATACCGTCGAGCAGGTCCGCGATTCTCAACCCGTCCGCGCGAATCACGGTCGGGCCGAGGCTCTCGCCGGGAAAGTGAGCGTCGGCCAGCACGATCTCGTCGCCATGGCCCATTCGACACATTGCCGACAACAACGACGGACTGATCAGAGGAGAAATACCGCGCAACATTGCTCAGTTTCCTTTGCCGGTTACGAAATGCGTTTTCACGGTGCCGGCCGGTTGCAGCCGGGACGCGGTGCTGTTCAACAACATTGTCACTGCCTGCGGCACGCCGGCGAACCCGCCCTCAAGCGGTCTCGCGTTTCTCGATTTTGGCCCAGGTGTCCTTCAGCGTCACGGTGCGGTTGAACACCAGCTGCGAAGCGGTTGAATCCTTGTCGACGTTGAAGTATCCCAGTCGCTCGAACTGATAGTGACCACCCGGCGCGGCACCGGCCAGGCTCGGCTCGACGTAGCACGGCGAGACCACTTCGAGCGAGTTCGGATTCAGGTTGCTCCTCCAATCCAATCCCGCGCCGTCCACCTCGTCCGGGTCTTCCTTCATGAACAGATGGTCATAGAGCCGGACTTCGACCGGCAGTGCGTGTTCGGCGGAAACCCAGTGGATCGTGCCCTTGACCTTGCGGCCGTCCGGCGCATTGCCGCCGCGCGTGGCCGGATCGTAGGTGCAGTGAACCTCGACGACCTGCCCCTTGTCGTCTTTCACCACGCTGCGGCAGGTGATGAAGTAACCGTATCGCAATCGGACTTCCTGGCCCGGCGCCAAGCGATAGTACTTCTTGGGCGGGTCCTCGCGGAAATCGTCCTGCTCGATATACAGCTCTCGCGAGAAAGGCACGGTCCGCGTGCCGGCCGAGGGATCCTCCGGATTGTTGACGGCCTCGAGGTGATCGCACTCGCCTGCCGGATAGTTGTCGATCACCACGCGCAGCGGTCTCAGCACACCCATCACGCGGAGCGACCGGCGATTGAGGTCCTCGCGCAGGCAGTGCTCGAGCAGGGCAATGTCGGTCACCCCGTCGAACTTCGTGACTCCGATCCGGCGGCAGAACTCCCGCACTGCCTCCGGCGTGTAGCCGCGGCGGCGAATACCCTGAATCGTCGGCATGCGGGGATCGTCCCAGCCGCGCACCTTCTTTTCGCGCACCAGTTCGAGCAGCCGCCGCTTGCTCATCATCGTGTAGGTCAGGTTCAGCCGCGCGAACTCGATCTGCTGCGGGTGATAGATGCCCAGCGTATCGCAGAACCAGTCGTACAGCGGCCGGTGGTTCTCGAATTCCAGCGTGCAGATCGAATGCGTGATCCGCTCGATCGAATCCGACTGGCCGTGAGTAAAGTCGTACATCGGGTAGATGCACCACTTGTCTCCGGACCGGTGATGGTGCGCATGCAGGATGCGGTAGAGCACCGGGTCGCGCATATTGAGGTTGGGCGAGGCCATGTCGATCTTGGCCCTCAGCGTGCGGCTGCCGTCGGGAAATTCGCCGGCCCGCATGCGCTCGAACAACTGCAGGTTTTCCTCGATCGACCGGTTGCGATAAGGACTCTCCACGCCGGGTTTTGTCAGCGTCCCGCGGTACTCGCGCACCTGGTCGTTGCTGAGATCGCAGACGTAGGCCATTCCGCCGCGGATCAGCTGCAGCGCCCATTGGTACAACTGATCAAAGTAATCCGAAGCGAAGAACTCGCGGTCGTCCCAGCCGAACCCGAGCCAGCGCACGTCGGAGCGGATCGCGTCCACGTACTCCTGCTCCTCCTTGGTCGGGTTCGTGTCGTCGAACCGCAGGTTGCATTTGCCGCCGTATTTCTCGGCCAGACCGAAGTTCAGGCAGATGCTCTTGGCGTGGCCGATGTGGAGGTAGCCGTTCGGCTCGGGTGGGAAACGGGTCTGCACGCGGCCGTCCCACTTCCCGGTGCGCAGATCGTCTTCGATCAGCTCTTCGATGAAGTTGGAGGGTCCGCTGTTCTGGGCGTTGTCGGGCGACGGCTTCTGCGTCTCCGGCCCGGTCACCGGTTTGTCCGAGGGATCGGGCTGCGACCTGCTGCTTTGCGATTGGCTCATGACGTTCTTCCGACGGCTCCATGGAAGTAGGTGACGAAGCTTC
This sequence comes from uncultured Planctomycetaceae bacterium, assembly GCA_903863885.1. GTDB lineage: Bacteria > Planctomycetota > Planctomycetia > Pirellulales > Pirellulaceae > CAIPEB01. The sequence goes on from CAIPEB010000092.1 coordinate 9,057, forward strand.
CAGCTCGTGTGTGCCGGCCCGCCCTTCCGGCTGTTTGCAGATTGTACCCCGAGCCTGTGAAAAGAAAACGGCCGCTGCGTTCAACCTCGCAGCAACCGGGCCGCTTCCACTGCGAAATAGGTGAGGATGCCGTCGGCGCCGGCCCGCTTGAAGGCCAGCAGCGCTTCCAGCACAACACGCGGCCGGTCGAGCCAGCCGTTCTGGGCCGCCGCGCAAAGCATCGCGTACTCGCCGCTCACCTGGTACACGAACGTCGGCATCCCGAACGTGTCTTTGACGCGCCGAACGATATCAAGATAAGGCATGCCCGGCTTGACCATCACCATGTCCGCGCCTTCGCGAACATCGAGCGCCACTTCGCGGAGCGCCTCGTCCGAGTTGGCAGGATCCATCTGATAGGTTTTCTTGTCGCCTCCGCCCAGATTGGATGCCGAGCCGACCGCGTCGCGGAACGGGCCATAAAACGCCGAGGCATACTTCGCGGCGTAGGACATGATCTGCACCCGCGCAAAGCCCGCTTCGTCCAAGGCACGCCGTACCGCGCCGATCCGCCCGTCCATCATGTCGGACGGCGCGATGATATCGCAGCCCGCCTCGGCCTGAACCACTGCCTGGCGGCAGAGCACTTCGACCGTCTCGTCGTTCACGATGTATCCGTCGCGCAGCAGTCCGTCGTGCCCGTGGCTCGTGTAAGGATCGAGCGCCACGTCGCACATCACGCCGATGCCGTCGCCGTGTGCCGCCTTGATGGCCCGAACCGCCCGGCACACCAGGTTCTCCGGGTTGACTGCCTCTTCGGCTTCGCTCGTCTTCTTCGAGGGATCGGTGGCCGGAAACAGCGCAATGACCGGAATGCCCAACTCCCTGGCCTCGCCCGCCGCATCAACCAGCAGGTCGATCGTCAGACGATCAACGCCCGGCATCGAGGGGATCGGCTGCCGGCGATTCTGGCCGTCGTGAATGAACACCGGCCACAGGAAATCGTTGGCAGTCAGCTGATTCTCGCGGACCATGCGCCGCGACCAGTCGTGCCGCCGATTGCGCCGCATGCGCGTTGCAGGGTACTCGCCGCCGAAATACCGAGTGTTGGCCATCGTGGAATCTCTCTTAAATTTGTTCTCGAAAAATGCCTTGTTCTCGGGTGGCACTGGCTTTGCCAGTGTTCCAGGTCATGCATCGGACGTCATCTTGGCCCGTCAAACGTTGACTGTAACAGGTATGGTCCTGAGGATTTGTCGCAAAGCACTGGCAGAGCCAGTGCCACTCGATTATCAGGTTTCATTCCGGTGCGGCAGCACCGCTCTTGGCCGCGCACCGTCAGGACTGCAACTCTTTACACAAAATCCAGCGACCAACGGGAGCGAGGCTTCATTCCGGTGCGGCAGCACCGCTGCAAGATACGTCCGGATACAGGATCCGGCTGACGCAGCCGTGATGAGCCTGGGCGGCGGTCGCCGCGAAGTCCGCAAGATAACCGTGCGGCGCGCGGATCGCACGCGGCTTCCATGCCTTGCACCGCCGCTGCGCTTCTTCATTCGATACGTGCCAGGTGACTTCGCCCGACAACAGATCGAACGAGATCTCGTCGCCGTCCTCGACCCATGCGAGCGGACCGCCCACGGCCGCTTCCGGCGAGCAGTGCACGCCGATCGCCCCGTGAGAGACTCCGGACACCCGCGTGTCGGAAACCAACGCGACCCTGCCGTCCAGTTCGGGCACCGCCAGCGCGGCCGAGGCGATCAGCACCTCCGGCATTCCCGACGCCGTCGGACCGAGGTATCGCAGCACGATCACGTTGCCGGCGCGAATGCGTCCGCTCTGAACTCCCTCGGCCACCTGCCTCGCATCGTCGAAGCAGACGGCCACGCCGCGGAAGCGAGGCTGCTGCATGCTCGACACCTTGAACACGATTCCGTCCGGCGCGAGGTTGCCGAAACAGATCTGCATGTCGGCGTACGGTTTGAACGGCGCTTCGGCCGGTGCGATCAGATCCTGGTCCAGCGGCGGTTCCGGCGCGTCGCGCAAGTTCTCCTCGATTGTCTGCCCGGTGACGGTCAGACAATCGCCGCGCAGCACTCCGGCCGTGAGCAGCCGCTTCAGCAGGACCGACGTGCCGCCGATCTCGTGCAGGTCGTACATCGTCCGCTCGCCCCGCGGCGCAAAACTGCAGAGCACCGGAGTACGCCGCAGGATCGGCTGAATGTCCCTCAGACCGAATTCGACACGCGCTTCGCGGGCCAGAGCCAGCAGGTGCAGGATTCCATTGGTCGAGCCCCCGATCGCCGCGATCGCGGCCGTGGCGTTCTCGAGCGAACGCCGCGTCACGATATCGCGCGGGCGAATGCCCGAAGCCAGCAGATTGCGCAGCACTTCGCCGAGCGTCCGGCACTCCTTGCGCTTGTCCGGATTGACTGCCGGAATCGAACTGCTCTGCGGCGGCGACAGACCGATCGCCTCCATCGCGATGCCCCAGGTGTTGAACGAGGCGGCAATGCCGCAGCCTCCCGCTCCCGGACATGCCGTCCGCAGAATCTCGTCCGCTTCGGCCGGGTCGATCGCATTGACCGCCAGCTTCGCCTGCGAATCGTAAACATCGAGGATCGAGATCCGCTTGCCCCGATGACGCCCCGGCATGATGCTGCCGCCGCTGACAATCAACCCGGGGAAGTTCGTGCGTGCCAAAGCCATCGCGAAGCCCGGGCCGTTCTTGTCGCAGTTGTGCAACCCCACCAGCGCATCATAGCCGTGGGCCGTGATCACACACTCCGCCGCATTGGCCACCATGTTGCGCGACGGCAGACTGGCATTGCCCCCTTCGTGCCCCTGCGTGATGTTGTCGCTGACCGCCGGCACGCCGAACGGGAATCCGATCAGCCCCGACTTGCGGCAGCCTTCCACAATCCGCTGCGCCAATTCGTACGCATGCATGTTGCAGGGATTTCCGTCCAGGAGCGGCACCCCGATCCCGATCTGCGGCTTGTCGAAATCCTCGTCCGTCATGCCCAGCGCATAGTAAAACGCCGTGATGCCGCGCTGCCAGCCTCTCGTAAACTGTCTGCTATGCCAGTTCAGTGGTTCTTGCACGGATAGCCTCATTCGCTCATGACGCGGTTCGAATGTCACAGGACAGAATCCACGGCAAGCTCGCCGCCGGCAAGCCGCTTCCGCCGTCCCCATCGATTGCCCGAAATTATAGAAATCACCCTGGGTATCCAAGAGACTGACACCCACAGGACCAACGGGGGCAAGAATAACAAGTGCACGCGGCCCAGGTCGAGTCCCATCTGAGCCCCCCGGATGCCGGATGCCGGATGCCGGTGGGTGTTTGTCTTCCTCCAGACTCCGGACTCCAGACTCCCGCCCCCCGACTTTCTCTCAAGACCTCACACGGAATCGGCCGTCTTTCTTGCTATCGCGCAGAACGGCAATTAAGATCGGTATTGGCCCCCTTGTGGAAATAGTCGGCTATCTCCCTTGGTTTGCCGCTTCGCGAGTGTCAAACAGCCCGCGAGTGCGAGAGCGATCGGACGAGCCGCCCCGCAATCGGTGGGTTGGTACTGGGTCTTTTTCATAGATTTCCGCACACGTCGGTTTACGCCTTCCTATTGAAACATGCGTTCCTGTCCGGTTGTCAAACAATGGCGTTGACTGGACGCCGGGCTGGGAACTCAGGTCACTGTAAACTCAGAGAGGTATCGCAATGAGTTGGCGACGTTTCCGCCTGGGAACAATGTGCTTGGTGCTGGTCGGGATGGTTGTTTCGGTTGCTCACGCACAGGACGACAACCAGACGCCGCTCGCCTTGGCCGGTGTTGCGGTCGACGCCACGGGCGTGCTGAAGATGCAGCGGGTTGTCGACCGCGGCTGGACCATGACGCGAAAGAAGATCGCCGAAGCCCGCTCGACGCTGCCTGCTGACATCTCAAAAGCGAGCGATCTGCGAAAGATCTCGCTCAATCGCCTCGAAGCGGCGGTCAAGGCACTTACGTCGCGCGGCGAGAAGCCGACCGAGGAAATGCTGGCCCTCGCGGGACTTACCCGCGTGAAGTACGTGTTCTACTACCCCGATACCAAGGACATCGTCGTGGCCGGGCCCGCCCAGGGCTGGATGGTTGATCCGGTCGGCCGCATTCGCGGCATTGAGTCCGGGGCGCCCGTTGTCGAACTGCAGGACCTGATCGTCGCCCTGCGGGCCTATCCGCCCGACGGACAGACCACGTCACTGATCAGCTGCTCGATCGACCCGACGAAACAGGGGCTCGCCAACATGCAGGCGTTTCTCAGCCGAGTCGGCAGCCAGCTGTCCCCGAACGCCGGCCTTCAACAGCAGGGCCAGTTCATCGCCAATGGTCTTCGTGAGAGCCTCGGCCTGCAGAACATCACCATCCACGGCGTGGCTGCCAACACGCATTTCGCCCAGGTGCTTGTCGAAGCCGACTACCGCATGAAGCTCATCGGTATCGGCCTTGAAAAACCGCAGGTCAAACTCGTCAGCTACGTGGAGTTCGCCGCACGCGCCAGTTCGGTGTCGCCCAACGCGATGCAGAGATGGTGGTTTGTTCCGGATTACGCCTGTGTGCGCGTCAGCGATGACAATCTCGGCATGGAACTCGTGGGGGATGGCGTCAAACTGGTGGGCGCCGATGAACTCGTCACGTCCGATGGCAATCGAGTGAAATCCGACAAGGGCGACAAGGCCGGCGACAACTTCGTGAAAGGCTTCACCGAAAAATACGCCGACCTCGCAACCAAGGAACCCGTCTACGCCCAACTGCGAAACCTGATCGACCTCTCGGTCGCCGCGGCGTTCATCCAGGATCAGGACTACTACGGCAAATCCGGCTGGAAGCTCGGCTCGTTCTCGGACGAAAGCGGTCTGGCGGTCCAGACGCTCAATCCGCCGAAGCAGGTCGAATCGGCCGTGGCCAGCTACGTCAAGGGGAACCGCGTGATGACGCCCATCGGCGGCGGCGTCCGCATCGAACCCAAGCAGGCACTGGCCGGTGCCAACCTGCTGACCGATGAAAAGGGCGAAGTGAAAGCCCAACGCGAAAAACTCTCGCTCAGCGGACTGGGCGAGGGCCAGTGGTGGTGGGACTGAACCGGATAAGTCTTCCCGCGGGACGGAACAACCGTCCTGTTGAATGCGATGCGAAGCGGGGCGGATCGGCGATCCGCCCCGCTTCGTTTTCTTGGACGTGTCACGCGCACGCGATCCGCCGCGTTCCATGGCCAAAGGCCGATGTTTCAGCGTGGCAATTCCAGAGGCAACTCGCCTGCTGCAGGGCTGAAATGGCCGGGTGAGGTCTGGGCGATGCGTGCCGATGGATCTTTCCCGATTGCCTGCGAACAACCGCTCGTGAAATGTTGAATTTGGCCTTCGGCCAAAGCGTGGTGTGTGGTACGCGATTCCTGGGGCGTTGCCCCAGGCTACGATGAAGGAAGGCCGTTGGCCTTCCGTGCCAAGGTGGACCGCGTGGCAAGGTGGACCGCGTGGCAAGGTGGACCGCGTGGCAAGTTCATTGGCATTTTTCGAGCAGACGGTCTCCAGCGTCCCCTTTCGTGCGTAATTGTCGGCAGAACGTCGCATTCATTGGCCGAAGGCCAATAGCTCAACGTAGCCTGGGGCAACGCCCCAGGAATAGAATGCGACGATCTCGGTTTGGCCGAAGGCCAAATTCAAGATGAGACGGGCTGGATGCGGATCGCTTCCCGGAGGCTTCACGGGCGTTGCCCCAGGCTCCGATGAAGGAAGGCCGTTGGCCTTCCGTGGCGGTGTTGACCGTGTGGCATGCTCATTGGTGCGCTGCGAGAATTCGCTCTCCGGCTTCCCCTTTCGATCGTTTATGTCGGCAGAACGTCGCATTCATTGGCCGAAGGCCAATGGCTCAACGTAGCCTGGGGCAACGCCCCAGGAATAGAATGCGACGATCTCGGTTTGGCCGAAGGCCAAATTCAAGATGAGA
>CAIPEB010000093.1 GCA_903863885.1 uncultured Planctomycetaceae bacterium
TGGAATGGTCTTTCACGTTCTCAACCGCGGAGTTGGCCGCCGCAATCTGTTCGACAAGGCGGATGACTTCGAGGCATTTGAACGCGTGTTGAAAGAGACGTTACGCCTACGTGCGATGCGCGTTTGCGCATACTGTTGGATGCCCAACCATTGGCACTTTGTGCTCTGGCCCGAACACGACGGAGATTTGCCCGCTTTTATGCCGCGACTTACCAACACGCACGTGAAACGCTGGAAGGAGCATCGGCATGAGACAGGGTACGGTCCGCTGTATCAGGGACGCTACAAATCGTTTCCCGTGCAGACGGAGGGGTATTTCTATCAGATCATCCGCTATGTCGAGCGGAACGCACTGCGAGCGAACTTGGTCGAGATGGCTGAGCGTTGGCGTTGGTCGAGTTTGTGCCCCGGCCGGCGCGAAAGTCACCGCGAGATTCTTGCCGCATGGCCCTTGCCTCGACCAGCTAACTGGATCGACATGGTCAGCGAGCCGCAGACGGAGGCGGAATTGAAAGCTCTGCGTCATTGCGTACAGCGAGGAACGCCATTGGGCGCCGAAGACTGGGTCGTGGCAACCACTGGTCGGCTTGGGCTTGAAGCGTCGCTACGACCGCGTGGCCGCCCCACGAAGGCCAACGACGACTACTGAACATCAGCCTGGACTTCCTGTTGACCTCAGATTTGCTGCCTGTCACCTTTTCGACATCGCACGTATTGTCCCAGCGACGGACGGCAATTCGATTTTGTCCTGCTCAACAGTCTGCTGCACCACCTGGACGACGATGCCACGCAGAGACTCTTGAGCCGACTGCAGCTGCTGATCAGCGAGGGGGGACACGTGCACGTCATTGAATTGGTGATGCCCGAACGAAAGTGCCTCGCACGGTGGCTCGCGCGGAGCGATCGCGGGAATCATCCCCGCCCCCTGCGCTGCTGGCAGGCGATCTTTGCCGAGCATTTTCAGGCGGTCGTCTTCGAGCCGTATACGATTCAGATGCTGGGAGGCAAATTATGGAATCTGGTGTACTTCAAGGGCCGGTCAAAGCCATGATCCCGGCCCCGAAGGTCTCCGTGGCCGTGCCGGTGTACAACGAGGAGTCGGTGCTCCCCGACTTGTTGCGGCGGACGCTGGCAACCCTGGATTCACTGCCCGGCGGACCGCACGAGATCGTGCTGGTGGATGACGGGAGTTCGGACCGCACGTGGCAGATCCTGGAACCGGCGACGGCGGACGAGCCCAGGATCGTGGCGGTGACTCTCTCGGCCAGACTCACTCCCGTCCGCAGCGAGCATTTTGCCGATCAGTTGTCATCGATAGTTGTCCGTGGAAGTCTGGCAACCAGGTATGAGTGGGCGTATCCTCTGCACCTGCTACGAAGTTGATGTCGTTTTGGTGGACCCGTTGGAGAATCGTGGCGTCGCGCAGTGCGTGGTGGATGCTGCAGCAGCGATGTTCACAGAACTTCTGGACATGATTGACGAAGACAAGCAGACGGCCAATTACGACGACGGTCTAGGCTCGATCGCCCTTCGGATCCACGAGAGTCGCGACGCGTGCGAGCGGCATCGAGCATTCTGGGAGACGCGAAAGAGACAAATCGAGGAGCTTGATGGGGCTATCGACAGTTCGTGGCCATCGATCGATCCACGTTGGATTCCGCTGGTTTCCTACATCAGTTCGGGACCACGCAGGTGGATGGAAGCGGAGTTGGCAAAGGAGATTCTGAGCGCAAGTATGGCGATATCTCCCCGGGTTGACGGACTTCTGAACGACGAACCTTCTGTTGCTGAAGTGGCCCCGGGGGAAGATCACCCTAAACACTATAACCATACCGAGGTGGTTAAGCGCGTCACCGAACAGGGTCTTGATGCTCGCCTTGTAGGTACTTGGAAAGCGTGCGATGCAACGATAGACCGAATCACCATTGGGAGTGACGGCTCATTCGTCAATCACCTGCATTCCTCGACGAAGTACCCGAATGGAATCCGTGGTGGCGTGCGGGTCCAGTTGTGGAACGATACGCCGGTGTTTCTGTTGTCCACTTCAGCAAGTGGCAAAGACGAGACGCTTGCCTACGAGTTCGAGTTCGTGACGGACGACATCGTCGTACTTCGGTATCGCCCCTATCCACCGGATAGGAAAACCAGTCCGGAAGAGCTTTACTGTCCCGCGGGCAGCGCCCTTTTGCGAATGACGCCAGAGGGAACGTACTCGGAGGACGACCACGCCCGCGTGCGAAAGATCAACGAAGAGTTAGACTACTTCGTTCCGCGCTGAGTCGTCTCGCTGCGCGTGATCTGCCGACGTAAGCCTGCCGGTCTTGTGTATCCCCGCACATTTGCGCTAGGGGTTCGCGACATCGCGGACAACGCATCAGCGAGCACCGTCTTCCCGACTATCACGGCTGCGGGGGTTCGCCGACTGATAGGAAATTGCTTTCCTCCCACA
>CAIPEB010000094.1 GCA_903863885.1 uncultured Planctomycetaceae bacterium
GCCCAGACGACAAGCCCACAAGCAACGAGTAATGGTATCAGAATTACAGCAAACAACGGAGTACTGGCCTCGGTTGTGTTGGAAGTCCCTCAGTCGGCGAACGACAGTCGTAACCCGTCGCCGCCAAGTGACGTTCCATTTTGATTCCGACCCGATCCGCCGCTCGGTTGCAATCGTTGCTTATCCGACGGGCTACCGTGTGCGGTACAGGAAAATGGATTGCAGCACGACTGTGATGATGGTCGCGAACCCGATGCCACACACGGCAACCAATGCGACTGCCTTGATTCTACTCGTTTTCTCAACGTGGAAAAACTTCCGAACCGGGGTGCGCAGCCAATAGACCAAAGCAATCGCAAAGACGATCGCACGCACCACATATTTCAGGGAGTCCACCGACGCAAAAGTGAAGAGAGATGGTACGCCAACGGACAGATTGGCCGTCACTGTCAGACCAACGTTCTGAATGACGGAGAGAACCAATCCGCAGCAACAAATCCACCAACCCCACTTGCGGCCCCGCCACATCCCGATCGAAGTCACAAATGCCATTACAACGGACAACCCCGTGAAGAACCAGAAAATTGACGGTGCCTGTCGGCGATTGATAGCGAATTCGTTGTTCTCACGCCAATTCACAAGACAGACGACAAACGCGGCCAACAACACAAGTCCCATGATTCCGGTGAGGATGGAAAGGACGGTAACTCCGACAGGACGCCGCAGTTCGTCAGACAACGAGGAAACCGTTGATGGCGCGTCGTACGGGTTTTCCATTCGTCGTGTTCTTTGCACCAGGGCCGCCATGGCGTCGGATAACGGCACGGTTAACCGGGCCGCGGCCAACCAACGTTGATTTCAGAAACCGCGCGGCCCGCGGCTCCGTTTGAACGGATTGTTCGGCCATTCTTTAACGCTCACCAATCCCGCCATCGCTCGATCTGATCTATCACCTGTGGGAACTTCGCGGCACACGCGATTTGCTCGTACGCTTCGCAAAGGTCTTCCCGCTCGATCGTCGAGATGAAGTGATGCTCTTCGTTCAGGCGATTGAAGTCCATCACGGATTGTTTGAGGTGTTTCTTTACGACGCCCAAGGTGAGTTTGGGTGCGGCCCGTAATTCATTCACTAGGTTCACAATCAATGACCGACACTTGTGCAGCGGCAAGTTAGAATCGACGTCGTCCCACGACGCGAACCAGATTCGATCGACCAGCAAATCGAGTGTCAACGTCCGCATGAATTCCGAGCGAGCTGCGGCACGTTGACGTTGCGATTCAGCAAGGTCAGCCGCACGGCGGTCCTCGTCCCGTAGCAGAGCCTCGCGGTCATGATCCCACCGCCATTGTAGCAGAGCCTGAATCGGCACACTCTGCCAGCCGGTGAAAGAGTCGCTGGTTGCTGCTAAGTCATCGGGTGACAATTCTATCTGCCCAACAATGACGAAATCTCCGGGCATCGGCTCATGGGCCCAAAACACCTCTGGTTTGTTCTTCCACTTGTGGTGATTTAAATGCAGTGTTTCCCTGATCGCTCGCAACTTCAGAGACGGCAATTCTTTACCCAACCAAGGCGAGGCCACGACCAGCGCTCCCTGTGCGCCACCATGAAACTCTCGTCGCAAGACCCTACCAACGGCAAATCGAGCATCACTCGTCGGAGCGGCAAAAACCGTCCCCGGCGGCGGAAAGTCTTGCTCGCAATACTTGGGTCTTCGGGGCATGTTTTCAGGCCGAACAACGGCAGGGTTCAGCGAGCCCGAGCAGTTGACTCAACGCAAGTCAAAACGGCTGATCGAGGGCTTCGTCTGCAACCCATTGTTATTCGATAATTGGGTTTTCGAGCAAGTTGGCAGCCCGGTTCCAGTCATCGCGACAGATTCGGACCATTTCAGTATATCGACTTTTGCACACAGCCATCTGTTCGTTCGACCAACCAGTAATCGCGATCACGGAGTGTCTGTATTGCGGAAGCCCACGCATCAGCCAACGACCAAGCCTAGCGTATGCTGCATCCCATGGATGCGAATCTGGAAACTGTTGACGATCCATTGGTTGAAAGATCTGCGCAAGAGTCTCACATGCGTTTGCTATTGCGTACTCGTTGCGAATCTCATTCTCCAGCAGCGCGCTTAGCCTATAGCATAGGTCGTCAATTAAACCCGCAGCCGCCATCGGATAGCGTGGATTTAGGTCTTCGAACAGCGATACTGCGTCTTGATCAATCACGTGTCTATGTTCTTTCGAACAACCCAAGCTCAGCGACCCGGCAAGCGGGACGCTCGAATTGCGGCCGGAGCGCGATGGCCGGGTTCGCTGCAGCGCATGGTTAGCCGTCGTCATGGGAATAGGACCTTGGCGCTCTTGGTGGTAGTAGAAACCCAAACAACGCCTGAAACTCCAGAAGCCATGCGAGTAATGTGAATCTCCCAAATCAAATCGTCCGCCTTGGCGAAATTCGTAACATCCCGGCCAATCCGATAAAGACCGACAACTCGCCACGACTCCCGCGCATCTAGGCCCGGCTGCTTGAGAAACGCACCAAGCGCCAGCTTGGCTGCTTCCTCAGCCGTGGGAACTTGGCTTTTGGCGAGCTTCTCAGCCTCCTTTTTGGTGAAATCGTCTTGCTGGTCGGATGGCTTGGCGACTCCGTCACGCAGGTTGTCGGCGTAGTATGGAATCGGTCTGAGTTCGGCAGCGACTGCGAACAACCCCACCGCTGCTATCGCGAGTATGGAAGCGTGAGTTTTCATGTGAGTGTGCGAATGCGGCTAAACTTTGTGATTGTCCCGCCGGGAAAATGCGCTCGTAATTACTTACGATGGCCGCTGCGGCGGCATTAGACGC
>CAIPEB010000095.1 GCA_903863885.1 uncultured Planctomycetaceae bacterium
CTGGCCGAGAAGCGGAGTCTTAGTACTTATAGAGGGCACGCGATTTCGCAGTTTCTCGAACCTGTTGGGGGCCAACTCGCTCTCAAGCGGAGTATACATACTTGTAGAGGAACAGCAGTTCGCCATGGATGCCAACGGATAGGCCACTCGCGGGCCTTTTTCTGTTTCGAACGGAAGCACGGATGCCGGACGACGATCAACTGCTCGAAAACGCCAAGGCGCCCGCCAAAGTCTCGGGTGACGCGGGGAGCGTGGAACAACACTCGCTTCCCGATCAGATCGAGGTCGACCGGTACTTGAACTCGAAGAAGGCCGTGAAGCGAAAACACCGCGGCTTGCGGCTGGGAAAGATCGTCCCCCCCGGAACGGAATAGCATGTTGAACTGGCTGCGCCGTCTCACAGGCAGGAAGGCTGCCGCCGGGACTGCGCGCCGAGTTCGCGCTCGCTACGACGCGGCGTTGACGACCGATGAGAACCGGCGTCATTGGGCCAACGCCGACGCGCTGAGCGCGGACGCGAGCAACAGCCCCGAAGTGCGACGCACGCTCCGCAACCGGGCCCGCTATGAGGTCGCCAATAACAGCTATGCGAAAGGCATCATCCTCACGTTGGCCAACGACTCGATTGGCACCGGCCCGCGACTGCAGATGCTCACGACGGATGTGGACGTAAATCGCGTGCTCGAGCGGGAGTTTGGGAAATGGGCTCAGGCGATCAACCTGGCTGAAAAGCTCCGCACCATGCGCGTGGCTCGCGCTACCGACGGCGAGGCGTTTGCGCTGCTGACGAGCAATGAGAAACTCGGCACACCGGTCACCCTGGACTTGCGACTCGTGGAAGCGGAACAGGTCACGACGCCGAGCCTACAGTTCGGCAAGCCGGGTGCCGTGGACGGAATGGAGTTCGACAGTTTTGGAAACCCGGCGCTGTTTCACATACTGCGCTACCATCCGGGAGACACGGTCTTTGAGGCAACCTGCGATGCGCTGCCGGCCTCCGCCGTAATCCATTACTTTCGCTGTGATCGACCAGGGCAGCATCGCGGGGTTCCCGATATCACGCCCGCGCTGCCGCTGTTCGCCCAGTTGCGACGGTTTACGCTGGCCGTGATCGCCGCCGCCGAAACGGCCGCCGACTTTGCCGGCATTCTGTACACCGACGCGCCCGCCAACGGCGAGGCCGAATCGGTCGAGCCGATGGATACGATCGAATTGGAACGACGGGCTCTCTTGACCATGCCGGGAGGCTGGAAGATGAGCCAAATGACGGCCGAGCAGCCGGGAACGAACAACCTACGACGTTTTCAAATCGCGTTTTCATCCCGCATTGTTCTTGCCTTGCCTCCCGACGCCGATGAGCGGTTCGCTGCTAATCGTCCGGGACGTACTCCTATTTCTTTTGGAGATCGTGAGTAATGGATGACCACGAGGCACTCCCCGAGCTTCCCAGCGAAGTCGCGGACGCTTGGGCGAACGTGCTGATCGACGTGTACGAGAAACAGAAGAGCCATGCGGACTCTGCCGGCAGCGCCAACTCCCAGGACGGGACGTCAACCGATCCGGGCCGGATGAACGACCTCGACTCGTGCACGGATGCATGAGTCGAGGTCGTCTCTTATTTCCCAGCACCGTTGTCCTGTTTATTTCCCCAACCTCGGAGACGAATACCCAATGTCCCTCAGAATCTTCGCCGTCGCCGACCTGAACATTCCCGGTCCCAACACCGACACGCTGGTGGCCCGCCTGAAGACCATGTCCGTGGACAGCCGGCCGGTCACCACCGAGCGGGTCGCACAGTTGCTGGACTGCAGCGTCGAACTGGCCGAGTACGGACTCAACCTCGCATCGCGTATGGGACTGGTCCGACGCGTTCGACAAGGATGGATCGCAAGTTGATATCGGCAGGCACCCGCGATCGTCGCGGTATGCAGACCTATTCCTTGAGGTTCATGATTCCTTGACCACCATGCTCGATCCCGTGCAGAACCTGCTCGACCGCCTGGCCAGCGTCTGGCCCGTAGGCGACGGGAAGTGGTCCGCGCGCTGCCCGGCTCACGACGACAGTCACGCCAGTCTGAGCGTCTCGACCGGCAACGACGGTCGGGCCCTGGTGCATTGCCACACCGGATGCGAGCCTGCCGACGTCTGCCGAGCCGTCGGCCTGACGCTGCAGGATCTGTTCGCGGAAAAGTCGCCGCCCAAGCAGTCCCGTCGCATCGTCGCCACCTACGACTACCGCGACGCCGACGGGAAGCTGCTGTATCAGGTCGTGCGCTACGAACCCAAGACATTCAAACAACGTCGGCGGGACGGGAACGGCGGCTGGGTCTGGAACCTCAAGGGCGTGTCCCGCGTGCTGTATCGGTTGCCGGAACTGGTCGCCGCCGATCCGGCCAGGACGGTGTACGTTGCCGAAGGCGAGAAGGACGTCGGTGCCTTGGAA
>CAIPEB010000096.1 GCA_903863885.1 uncultured Planctomycetaceae bacterium
AAGCCCTACGATCACCGTAGGCAGGCCACTGGATCGCCCCCAGAACGCCACTGGAAGCCAGCAAATCACCGCTGGAACGCCCGGATTCTGCCTGTGGACCACCACCAGACGCTCCTATGGAAGCACCCACCTTACCAACCTTACCAGACGGTAAAATGGTGAAAATGCGGGAGGGGGGAATATACATCCAGCGTTCGTCCGCCTGGGGGCCATACGCCGACATCTTTGTCCTTTGTTGTAAACCATTGGCCTGATTGCAGTTACGGCGACAACAATCAGCAGCGAGGGCGACAACGATCGCCGGAGCCGTGGCGTTTTTGGATTTTCCCCCTACCATTGTAGCATCCCCCTTTGCACACTGTAGCACGGTACAGGATTCTCACATTGTTGGACACTTGGTTCGATGTTGCGCAGCTAACATGCTGCCCTGCTTGGTGTTAGCCTCTGTCACGTTGTCGTCGTCCGATTGCGGTCGGCGGCTCAGGAGCCGTCCACACTGAGCGGATTCCATCGTGCGCAATAGAGGCACGTGCGTGCGGCCGCGGGCGCGATGCGTTTGGAATCCTACTACGTAGGATCTGTACTCTACCGCGGGCGCGCCATAAAACACCTTCCGGCATCGTGCCGCCCGATTCCAGCCCCCTGCTTGCCCGTCTGCAGCAGTCCGAGCGGTCTGCAGGCCCCGGCAGTCACCATGCACTGCCCGACGCGTCCTAGGGCCATTCTCGCACGATTGCAGGCATGGTGCCAAGAAACAAAAAAAGCCCTGCAAGGCTCCTGCCCTGCAAGGCTTCGTGTACCAGTTGTCTCGGATAGTCTACTTCCGAACCCGTCCGGTCAGTGCGGCGCCGACGGTCGCCCCGCTGTTGCCAGTCTGCTCCGCGGCGGGCGCGGTCTGCTCCTCGTCGGCGATCATTTCATCCAGTTTGGCCAACCCGGCGGCAACTTGATTCACAAGCGGGTTGACGGGTTCCGTTCCCTTCGCGGGCTTCACACGGGCGCGGGCTTCGGCGATCGCATCCGCGCTCTGCAGCATTGCCTGTCGGGCGTGCAGCGCTTGGACGATGGGGATGTTAGCGACTTGCGCCGCTTGTTGGTCCGTCAAAGTCAACGCGCCGAGCACGTCCCGAACGATCGTCAGCGCGATCTGCGCGTCCACGCTGTTGAACTGTGGGTTCTTCCCCACCTCGCAGATGCCGACGTTGAACCGGCCGACGTTTTCTGCCTTCCCTTTCGTCTGGATGTAACCCGACACAACCCACTTGTCAGCGATAGTCTTCTTGGAGTGGGTTTGTTTTACCGATTGCTTCACGTTCAGACTGTCCAAACATGCGATACCCATAGCTCTTTCTCCCGTACAAGTGAAGTGAACAAAGGGGTTGACGTTCAACCCCGTAGAATCCCGTCCTACGATCTCATTCCCGGATACCACGCCATCGACGGTCGCGGCTTCGGCGTGTGTCGCACCCATTTCCGATTGACAACCGGCGAGTGCTGTCCGGGATACCACCCCATGAACCCGATTCTCGGCAGTGGAGTCCTAACCATCACCCCATGCCGGTCTGAGTCTATGATCCACCGTTCCCCCCGCTCCAAGCCGGAAAGCTCTCGGCGCGTGAGTTCCACCGTTCCGTCGTTCGCCCGTTTCCCCCGCGCACCGTCGGAGAATCGCAGGTAATTGTTGGGCTCATGTCCGAGTCCGAAAGCTACGGCAAGCAGTCCCGACGGTGCCGGTTCCGGTCTGTCGTGCCAATTCCAAGTCGTCATGCCGGGATACCATGTCATCGGCCGATACGGTTTCCGGCGATGGTGGCATGGTACGAATCCAGTTGTAAAGCGCGGCCGGAAGATAACCGGCTTGTCATCCTTCCCAACAGCTAAGACGGCGCGCCGTTCCGTTGTCCGTTTCACCCGGTATTCCGATAGGTCTGTATCCCACTCCGCGCGGCCGATCTTGCTATCGGGCAACCCGTAAAGCGCGTCCAGTATGGGATGCCAAAGGATCGGATCGACCAGCCGTCCGCGTAGCGCTTTCACCGCGCGGTCTGCGCTCGCAAGCCCAATTCGCAGTTCGGCTGCGATGTCTCGCATTGAGTAGCCGGCCGCAAGCCGGGAAGCTACATCGCGCTCACGTTCGGGAAAGCGACTGAGCATGCTATCCCACTTGGCAAGTTCGGCATCGTCCGCGCTGCGCAGGCTGCGTCGCGCTGTCTGCAGTTCTCGCCTGAGTTCCGTATCCTCGATCGGTGCGGGAACCTCGACCTGATCCCGTAGCCAATCGGCAAGCGCGTACCGAATCGCTTGCTTCGGGCCGCAAGTCGGAAGTTTCACAAGCGCGGCCGAAACTACGTCGGCAAGATCATGATACTGCAGGTCGGGCGCAATCTGCTTTGCTAGTGCGACAAGTTGTGAACGTGACATTGGCGAACCTCCGTTAGTGAGTGTTTGGCTAGAACACCCACAATCATATCGTCCGAGTTATCCTGTGTCAACACGAATTCTCGGCCGCAAACGGAGACTGCGGATCGTTCCGGCGTCTGCAGTTTCCGGCGGCGCGGACCGGTCGCGCCGACCGGTTCCCCCTACCATCTCGGCTAGGTGGACAATCCACAACCAGGTCATGCCCCAACAGGCTATGGCCGCCAGAGGGAGATTGCCATGTCATGTACCCGCCAGAAGCCGGTTCTTTTGTTCATCCGTTAATTTGTTTAAATCGCCATCACCGAAATATGTCAATGCCTTCAATGTAAGGAGCGGATTGTATTGCTCGCCATACAACGCA
>CAIPEB010000097.1 GCA_903863885.1 uncultured Planctomycetaceae bacterium
CTGCACTTCTGGTGTCTTCCGGCACGAATGATCGCTATCGCGCTCGATGCACGATTCCACACCAAGCCTGAGAAGCGGACTTCCAGTCGGCTGCTCATCTCGCCGGTTCCGAAAGGTGGCGTGCCGTGATCAGGATGGACAGCCGTTAGTCAAGACCTTGCGGAAGGCGGGGTCGCTGACAATTCCTCGAGCTACGCTTCTATCACGGTAGTCCGGCCGGAGGTGCCCGTAGACCTCCTCGATCATTTTCGTGCCCCGCTGCCCGACCCACTTGGCGATCAACTCGCAGCGCACGCAGATCGCCCAGCGATCCTGAACCCTTCGTGATGGCATGCTGAATCAGACCGTTGTGATCGGCTCGCGTCTCATTTCGTTCCAAGTCAACTCTCTTTGCATCCAGTGGTGTTCTGTCTGAATGTGTGCATCATCGCCTGCGCGATGAAGAAGTGCCGCAGGGTATGACTCGTCATCTCCGGAAGCTCGACTCGCGACAAGGCATGCGGATCCGA
Source organism: uncultured Planctomycetaceae bacterium (assembly GCA_903863885.1). Lineage (GTDB taxonomy): Bacteria > Planctomycetota > Planctomycetia > Pirellulales > Pirellulaceae > CAIPEB01. The sequence continues at coordinate 510 of CAIPEB010000097.1, forward strand.
GAGACGGAAGAGTATTGCGTATTCCGATCAAATCGGCCACCGAATCCGGGATCTGACCGGACACTGATTCCGGGATCATACCGGACAGTTGTCGGAGCGAAGCGACGCTGTGGTTGATGGTTTACGAAAGTGTCCGGAATGGGTCAAGGATTTTGCGTGTTTCCCTGTCCCAGTCGGAGTCCCGATTCCGATCGGGACGACGTTCTCTTCTCTCTTCCTCCCCCCCCATTTATGGGGCCTACTGTAGCCTGCCGCGAAGGCGGCAGGGGTCTGACGGTTTATGCCTTCTGACCCTTGGGCTTACGCATGGTTTCACCCTTGAGGGTGATGCGGTGGGCGTTGTGGACCAGGCGGTCGAGGATGGCGTCGGCGACCGTGGGGTTGCCGATGGTATCGTGCCAGAGTTCCGTGTCGAACTGGCTGGTGATCAGCGTCGAGCCGGATCCCTGGCGGTCGTCGAGCAGTTCCAGGAAGTCGCGGTACTGGGCCTCGGTGAGCGTTTCCAGGCCCCAGTCGTCGATCAGCAACAGGTCCGTCCGCAGCAGCTTGCCGCTCAGGCTCATGAAGCTGCCGTCGGCGTGGGCCTGCGTGAGTTCGCGGAAAAGCTTGGCAGCGACGTAGTAGCGCACCCGGAAGCCGTCACGGCAAGCCTTCTGGCCCAGCGCGCAGGCCAGGAAGGTCTTGCCGGTTCCCGTGGAGCCGGTCACGATCACGTTCTGGTGGAAGCGGACCCATTCCGAGTTGGATAGTTGCTCGATCTGGGCGCGCTTCAAGCATCGCACGGCACGGTAGTCCAGATCCTCGATGCAGGCTTGGAACTTGAACTTCGCGTGGTGTAAGCGCATCTTCAGCGAGCGCTCTTCGCGCCAACGCCACTGGCGGTCCACCAGTAGACCGAAGCGTTCGTCGAACGACAGGTCGGTCATGCGCGGCTGTTGCCGTTGTTCCTCGTAGCCATCAGCCAGACCGTTGAGTTTCAGGGCGTAGAGCTTCGTCATCGTCTGTTCATTGAGCATCGCGTTGTATTCCTTTCCCCAGATTGCTTGCCTTGTTCCTTCACCAACGGCAGGGCTCCCGACCGGAGCCATTTCAGTCCATCGCACCTCCCTCCTCCGCGACCAGGCTCGGTTCGGCAGGCGCCTGCTGCGCGTAATAGGCGGCGCCCCGGATGTTCTCGTGATGGCGGTTGCAGACCGGCACCGTGGCTTGCTCCCCCGGCAGCGGTTCACGATCCTTTCCGGTCTTGAGGATCGAATGGATGCTGCGGTACGAGCACACGTCCAGAGCCAGTGCGCGGCGACAGGCCGCCTCCACCCGCGGCGACTCATAACTGCGGCTCAGGCGGATGATCCCCAGGCAGGCGCGGTAGCCCTGCTCGGGATGATCGCGGCCTTCGATGATCTGTTGCGCGACCGTGGCGCAGTGGGGCCCGATCTTCTGCGCCCAGCGGATAATGCGGCTGGGAGACCACTCCAGATGCTCACGGTGGGCTTTGGGCATGTGCGCCGGATCGGTCGTGTACCGCCCCTTGCGGTCGTCGCGCGGGTGACTGGCGACCCGCTTGCCACGGTGCATGGCTTCCACGGTGCGGGAGGTCAGTCGCACGTCGAGCTTCTGCCCCTTCAACTCGAAAGGCACGCTGTAGTAGTGCCCGACGATCTCGATGTGGTAGTCGATGTTGACGGTCGGCTGCAGGAAGTCGGCCAGCTCGTAGCGCGCCGGCGGCAGCGGCTTCAAGGCCGGCTTGTCCAGTTCGTTGAACAGGTCCAGCCGCGAGCAATCGAGCTTTTGAAACGGGCGGCAGTTGACTTTCTCCAACAACGGCCCCATCGCCCGGTTCAGTTCGCCCAGCGAGAAGAAGGTCTGGTCCCGCAGCCGCGCCAGCACTTCGCGCTCGACGATCTGCACGCCACTTTCGACCTTGGCGCCGTCCCGCGGCTTGCGCGGCCGCCGCGGGATCACGGCCACCCCGTAGAACCGGGCCATGTCCAGATAGGTCGGGTTCGCGTCCGGCTCGTACCGGCACGCGTGTGTCACGCCGCTCTTCAGGTTGTCGGGCGAGAGGATTTCGGTCACCCCGCCCAAGTGTTCAAAGGTGCGGATGTGCGAGTCGATCCAGTCGGGGATCTGCTGGGTGCGCGTGGCTTCGGCATACAGGTAGTGACTCGCGCCGAGCGCCGCCACGAAGATTTGGGCCGCGAACGGTTCGCCACCCGTCGGATCGCAGACCGGCATGGTCATGCCGGCGTAGTCCACGAACAGTCGCTCGCCGGCCGGATAGACCTGCCGCATGCAGACATCGATCGTCTTGGCCCAGCGCCGGTACAGTTCGCTGTACTGGCTGTACCCGTAGCCCTCGGGATGAACTTCCCGGTATTCGTCCCACAGCAGCTTCAGCGTCACCGCCCGCCGCCGCAGTTCCTTGTGGATCAGTGCCCACTCGGGCAGGGGACGCTGCACATCGCGCCCTCGTGTCTGCACCTGCCGGAAGAGCCGGACCTCCAACTCCTCCTCCGTCAATCCCGACGGCAACGGCCAACTCAGCCCGTTGGCCTCCAGCCGCTCCAGGTACTCCGCGACCGTGCTGCGCGCCACGTTACAACCGCGCGCAATCTGCCGCACGCTCAGCCCCGATGCCTTCAGTCTCGCTACTTCGCCAATCTTACGCATGGACAACTGTTTCCTCGACATTTGACTCTCCTTTCCGTTAGGAAAGCAGAGACAGTACGTCTCAGTTATCCAGCGTCGCTATCGCTCTCCGCCATTCCGGGATCGTGCCAGTCTGCCGTGCCCGGCACAGGCAGGCCGGACACCAATCCGGTCACGCCCCAAAACTGTCCGGAATCATCCCGGATTCACTGTCCGGTTACGTCCCGGATTCGCTGTCCGCTTTCATCGCGGATTCAGTGTCCGGAATCATCCCGGTTTCGGTGTCCGGTTCAGGCCGGATTACGCAAGTATTCGAATATACGACAAGCGGTGTATTCGATCTGGACAACACAGTCCCATTTCTCCACTATTGCGCCTAATCTACTTCTTGGGAATGCTTGCACAATGAGTACCTCTGTGCTCGAACGGATCATGAGGGGCGGAAGTTTGCCGACACCCCCGCGGGTAGTTCAACAACTTCTCGAACAGATCGAAGACGATGACATCTCCATTGGCAG
>CAIPEB010000098.1 GCA_903863885.1 uncultured Planctomycetaceae bacterium
CATGCCCACGACCTCCTGTCAAACCAACGTTCCGTGACAACGCGCTCGCGCCGTCCTCTATCTGGATAAGCACCAAAACAAGCCGATAGCCATCAGGCCCAGACCAAGAAAGTCAGAAAAAGTCGAGGGAGGCCACGGATCCGCACGGACAAAACGGCCGGTACTACCGCCTACCCGCCTACAGACACCCACACAGCGCCGGCGTGAGGAGAGTGGGTGTCTGTGTCCGGTCCGGACAAAACGGCCGGAGGGTGGGTGTCTGACTACAAAACGGCCGGAGGATGGGTGTCTGTGTTCGTCGAAGAGGATGGGTGTCTGTGTTCGGAGGTCACAGCAGGATGGGTGTCTGTGTCCGAAGAGACACAAGCGCAGGTACAATTACGGGAAAACCACAACCCATGGGAGAACAGGCATGGACCGTATGCTCATCAGATTCACTGCGATCTCGATGCTGGTCCTTCAACACTCCCTCGCCGCCGAGCAGGTGCGACTGGAAAACGACAAGCTCGCGCTCCGCTACGACGCGGCGTCAGGAACTCTGGTCGCCGTCGATAATAAGCTCGCGGGGGAGACGTACGCAGCGGACGGCGATGAGGTTGCCGTGGAGGCATCGGAATTCGCCCTCGAGTTCTCTCAACTCAAGTGTGAGGCGGTGCAGGCGGCCACCGACACGCTCATAGCTCATTTTCGGAGTGAGCGAATGAACGTGAAAGTCGCGTGGAGCCTCCGTCCCAACCAACACTTCGCAGAGAAGCGGATTACGCTTATTCCTGCCAGCAACTGTGCGCTGAAGAAGGTCGTCCTAAGCCGTTTCACCGTTGCGGCTGACGGATTGAAGATTGCCGCATACCGCTACCCGCAATTTGGTCGGCCGCCGGGCACTGAGCCGAACAGCACCTTCTTCGGCCGCACGGCCAAGGGCGGGTTCTTCACCGGCCTGGAGATGGCTTTCGATGCGTCGTCCCTGGACGACCGACGGGTGACGCTTGCCTATTCGCCGAGTCTGAAGGTCAAGGCCGGAGAAGAAGTCGTTTGTGAACCGGTCTATTTCGGCATCTATCAGCGGCGGCCGGCCGACGACTTGCCGCCCGCCAATCCGCCAATTCGCAGTGCACTCGGCGAACCGCAGCCCACAACGGCAGAAGTACTGCCGCTGCCGTCCGAATCCGATGCCATGGTGACGATGACCTCCGCGATCCTCGGCCCGCCACGCCACGGCTTGGTCCCCATGGCGTGTGGTTGGCATTGCGATATGGAACAGTACACATATGCGGATGAAAAGACGGTCGAGGCGGACATGCGGTCCCTGGACTTTCTCGCCGATTGCGGGATCGACTGGATGAGCGATTCCCATCCGTGGGGCGGCGAGACCGAGAAAATGAACTCGCTCGGCGCTGAAGACCGATATGTGCCCGGCAAACTGGTTACGAAGTTCCTTGAGCACGCGCGGCAGCGGGACGTCAAGATCGTGATGTGGCCAACGATGAACCACACGCATCCGTGGTGGGGTAAAGGTGCGCCGTTCCGCGCCGACAAGCCGGAGTGGCTCATGACTCCCAGATCGCTCGAGGGCAAACCGGACCTCATCAAAGAACGAGCCGGCAAGGCGAATTGCTGGGCAAATCAGCCGTTCTTCGATTGGCTGTCGCGCATCAACGACGACGGCCTGGCCACCGGCTATTTCAAGGCGTGGGTGATGGATGGCAGTTTCTTCGGCGACGGCGGCTGGTTTACCACGATCATTCCCGCAGACTGCGCATCGGACCAGCACGACCATCTGGCAGGTGACTCAAACTACGCCTGCCAACGCACACTTGATCGATTGATTGCCCGAGTTCGGCAGAGCTATCCGCAGATGTACATTTTCATGTGCCGACCGCCGATGGACCTCGGCGTTTGGTCGCTGCGGAACGTGGACGCTTGTTTCACGCTGCTCGAGAGCGGTACTCCGCCCTCGAACCTCCAAGCCGGTGACGAAATCCGGAAATGGTCGCGAGTCCGAGTCCAGCACCACTTCTTTCCGCACTACCTCGATCAACCGCTGCTGTTTCCCAGCCATGCAGATCGCAACGCGCCTCCAAACTGGTCGAGCGAGAAGATCGACTACATCATGCTCAGCGCGCTGTCGTCCTCGCCCAACCAACTCTATTATCTGCCAACGAAGACAGGCATTCCCGATCGCGACAAGGCGGAAATACGCCGTTGGCTGGATTGGGGCCGGACGAACATCGCTTACCTGAAAGTCCGACGAGACCTCCCAGTCTGGCCTTCGCCAGGCAAAGTAGATGGCTCGGCACATATCGTGGGCGACCGGGGAATCGTGTTCCTGTTCAATCCGAATGCCACCGCCATTTGCGGCGAGTTCGCACTCACTGCCGAAGCCCTCGGGCTGAAAGCTGACGGCGCGATGAGCATCGCGCAGGAATACCCCGCATCCGATCTCGTCCGCGCAGCACAAGTCGGCGAAACGATCCGCTGGGAAGTGCCTGCCCAGTCCGCTGTTGTTCTCAGGATCCGACCCGTCGAAAAGTGACGCGAGGCGAAACATGGTTCGACTGACTTATCCCTGTCTGCTTTCGCTGCTGGCCTCGATAAGCACGGCCGCCGATTTGCCCGTATTGCATCCGGCACCAGCTAAAGTGACGCCGTCGCCGTTGTACCAGGTAGAGGTGGCCGGCCGGCCATTGTTCGTCTATCCCTGCACAGTGGGTGCGACAGTGAAAGACGCCAGTGGCGAGATCGACCCCGACCCGCCCGAAACAACCACACCCCGGCCCGCCGCGTTCTGCTACTTCGACAGCAGTCGTCCCGCGCAAATCACTGTCCGGCTTTCCGACGCTGCCCCGCACGGCGAACTCCGCTCTGTCGTGATTCGGCCGCTTCGTCACCAGATCGCGGCAAGAGTCGAAGGCAGGACCATCAGCTTTGTCGCTCCTGAAGGTCCATGCCAACTGTCTGTCGAGCCCAACGGCTCGGCATTCGCGCCACTGCACATCTTTATCAACCCGCCGGAGACAAATACACCTCAGCCGAATGACCCTTCCGTCACGCACTTTTTCGGCCCGGGCGTACATGAGGTGGGATTGCTGGAACTGAAGCCGGATGAGAGTGTATATGTCGCGGGTGGAGCGGTAGTGCAGGGCCAAATCACCGCGCCGAACGCCAGTGGCGTTCGCATCTTCGGACGAGGCATCCTCGACGCCAGCCGCGCTCCCAGCAAGCCGTCGACCGGACGACGCCCTCCGGAGAACCCGCTGGGGGTCTACGCCGAACAGGTCTATCTGGGCGACGGCAACAATGTGAGTGTGGAGGGCGTTATCCTGCTCGATTCGCCCGCGTGGGAACTGCACGTCCGTCGCTGCCAGAACGTGACGATCCGCAACGTCAAGATCATCTCGTGGCGGGAAAATGGCGATGGCATCGATGTCGTTGCCTCGGAAAACGTCACCGTCGAACACTGTTTCGTGCGATCCTGGGACGATGCCCTGGTCGTGAAGGCCTACCTGCGGGACCCGCAGACAAGCGAAGACCTGTGGGGCGGTTCGGAGGTCGATTGGTCAGCCATAAAGTCGCGGGTGCGCGCCTATCCGGTCCGCAATCTCGCTTTCCGCCACTGCGTGATCTGGCTCGACCGCGCCCAGGCCCTTGAGATCGGCAAGGAAACCGCCGCCCAGGTCATCAGCAACGTTGAATACTCGGACATCGATATCATCCACGGCTTCCACATCGCCGCGCTGGATATCCAATCGGGAGACCGCGGGCCAATCCAGAACGTCCGCTTCCGCGACATACGCCTGGAGGATCAACGGTCACAACAACTGATCAAGATCAGCTACGGTGCGACCATGTGGAACGCGGATCCTCGCCTCGGCCAGCGCCTCGGGCTGATCCGGGACGTGAACTTCGAGAACATCCAAGTAACAGGGCACCTTCCCCCATCGCTGCTCCAGAACAGCAGCACGCCCGAGTTGGCAGCTCCGCCTGAAGACGGACCAGTGATCGATCGCGTCCGCATCCGCAATCTGAGCTGGAACGGCAAGGCGATTACCAACGAAAGTGAATTGAATCTGCAGCGAAATGGTCCGCGCCTGGGCGAGGTTGTGTTCGAGAAATAACCGAGAGACAAAGCGGGGAGACCACGGACGGACATGGCTTCGGTCACTTTGCGCCGCACGCAGTCCAGTGATATGCTGTTCGCTATGACACTACTTACCATCACACGCGATGAACCACCGGCTGCGTTTCGGCTCGGCGGATTCAAAATATTCTCGGTATTTCTTGTAGTTGCGGCTTTGGCAGGCGGAACGCCGTCGGCCACAGCGCAACCGCGAGAAGAAGACGCGGCAGTCGCCCCCGGCGCCGGATCGCATGACCTCCCGCCGCTCAAGGACGCATTCAAGGGTTCGTTCCTCATCGGCGCGGCGATCGATTTTCCGCGAAGATCTGCAGGACAAGAATCGCTGGAGGTCGCTATTGCCACGAAGCACTTCAGCGCGATCACTCCCGAAAACAGCATGAAACCGATGCTGCTTCAGCCAGCAGAAGGTCGCTTCAATTTCGCCGCTGCAGACCGCATCGTCGAGCTTGCCGAAAAGAGCGGCGCGGTTCCTGTCGGCCACTGTCTGGTCTGGCACTCGCAGACGCCGCGATGGTTCTTCGAAGGGCCTGACGGACAACCCGCCGGTCGCGAACTGGCGCTGGCCCGCATGCGTCAGCATATTTCAGCCGTGGTCGGACATTACAAGGGCCGCGTCAAGCAATGGGACGTGGTCAACGAAGCGATCAGCGACGGGCACGATCAGCTGCTGCGCCAGTCTCCGTGGCTGAAGGCGATCGGCGAAGAATACATCGCCGAAGCGTTCATCGCCGCACACGAAGCCGATCCTGACGCGATTCTGATCTACAACGACTACGGCATCGAAACTCGCGGCAAATGCCGCAAAGCCGTGCGTCTCGTCAAGTCGCTGATCGACAAGAAGGTTCCGATACACGCGGTGGGCATCCAATGCCATTGGCGAATGGACGGTCCCGATCTCGGCGAAGTCGAAGAATCGATCGGGCAATTCGCCGCATTGGGTCTGAAGGTCATGATCACCGAACTCGACATCGGCGTGCTGCCGGCGACTTATCGGGGAGCGGACGTCGCCAGGAGAGAAGCAATGAGCGAGGAACAGCGCTCGGTAATGAATCCCTACACGCAGGGCTTGCCCGACGATGTGGCGAAGCAGCACGCCGAGCGGTATCGACAGGCGTTCGCCATGTTCCTGCGGCACAAAGACTGCATCGGCCGAGTCACTCTCTGGGGTACTCACGACGGACGATCGTGGCTGAATTTCTTCCCGGTCTGGGGCCGCACTGACTATCCGCTGCTGTTCGACCGACAGGGTAAGCCGAAACCCGCGTTCTTTGCCGTGTTAAAGGCAGCGCAGGAAAACTGATCGCCCGGGACCGCGTCTTCTGATCTGCCTGTCATTTCTCGGCCAGCAGCATCAGAATCCGATCGGCCAGCAGAGCCGTCTCGCATCTCGCCCAGACCGGCACAGCAACCTGCGGCGTATCGTCGCTGACCACCGCGAGAATATCGGGATGTTCCGGCGCAAGGCAATGAGTGCCGATCGAGGCTCGCCAGACCTCTACCTTGAGCCCGGGTGTTTCGATATCGCCTTCGACCAGCACCAGTTCACATCCGGCAAACAGCGGATCCAGCCTGTCGTAGAAATCGGCGCCCGCATCGCGATGCAGAAAGATCCCGATCGAGTCAGCGGTGACGATCGCGGCGGGATTCGCTCCCGCATGACGGTGCCGGTGCGAATCCTTGCCGGGCGTGTCCAGATCGTGCCGGTGGCGAGAATGCTTGACGGTGCCGACCCGCACGCCGCGCCGGCAGAACTCCTTCACCAGATCGACAACGAGCGTCGTCTTGCCGTGGTTCTTGCGGCCGACGATATGCACATAACGGGTCATGCCAAAGCCCACTGATTCGGCGGAGAATTACCGCTGGGGTGAGTTCGTTGACCGACGACGTCGCGGCAGCTCATTCACTGAGACCGGAACGCCAGACGAGGATCTCGCCTTTTCCAGGAATCGAGGCGTCTCCCGAGTACAGATCGTATGGCCCGTCCTGCGGTTCATGCGGAATGTCGATGCCCAGTTGCGACAAATAACGCGCGAGTAATCGCATGAAATCCGGGTGATAGGAACAGGCAAACGCAAACGTCGGCAGCATCTGAAGCGGCAGCATCGAGACAATTGTGCCTCGCCTCATCCAGGCGCCTACGCGCTGTTCGGCGCCGCTGAGCAGGAAGATCGTGCCGCCCTTCATTTCCAGGCCGGTGAAGTCGCGCGCGGGGCCTTTGATCACGATGATCCCGCGGCGCATGCGAGTGCCCACTTCGATCCCGGCAGAGCCATCGACCACGATGGTTCCGTTCTGCATGCCCGACATGCTTCCGCGATACGCCGCGCCGACCTGGCCTCCCGCGTTGCCGTGAACTTGAATCAGGCCTCCGGCCATCTCGGCTCCCAGCCAGTCGCCCGCATCGCCGTGCACCTCGATCGAGCCGCCCCGCATCCCGGCGCCCAGGTGCATCCCCGCGTGGCCGTGGATGGCAATGCGTCCGCGCGTCATGCCCCGCCCAATCGACTTCAACTGGCGAGTGGCGCCGAAGATCTGAAGTTCGTCACTGCGCTCGCCTTCTATATCGAAGAGGTCATCCAGGCGCAGCTGCCGCTTTCCCAGAAAAACCGGCAGAGCACGGATTTCGTCATGCGCCAGCCCGGCCAGCCGGTCAGGCGTCAGGACTTCGGTTTCCAGCGGAACGTTCGGCGTATTCTTGAGGGTCAACGTGATCGAAGTCATTTCGCCCTCTTGCATTCGAACACTTCCGCCTTTTCGAGCCGGCTCATCTCCACCGGATAGTTCTCGAACGACATGGTGTAGTAACTCTCGAAGAACGGGCGGAGATAGCCCTCGATGTCCGGATCGTACGTCGTTTGCACCAGGAACGGACGGCCTTCTACGACGTTGCGGATCTCACCTTCCTCGACCACGACCTCCCCGGCCTTGATCACATATCGGGGATGGCTGAACATCTTGGCGACGTCCTTGTCTTCGTGGTAAATCACCAGGTCGGCGTCGGCCCCCACGCCAAGTTGCCCCTTCTGCGGCAAAGCAAGAGCACGTGCCGGACCTGCCGAAGTAATGATCGCAATTTCATACAGAGTGTATTCGCGAGTAATATCCGGCAGAAAAATCCGTTCCCTCGCGTGCGGCGTCAGACTCTTGAGGCAGTCCTTTCGGAAATCGGCGTTCATCAGCAATTGAATGATTTCCGGATACCGCCAGAAACAAGCGCCGTTGGGATGATCCGTGGTCAGATGCAGACGCCACGGGTCATCGATCAGCAGCATCAACTCCAGCCCGACAGCCCACTGCACCGCATTGACGAGATTGTTGGGCCGGTAGGAATAGGGCACGATGCCGCAACCCGTCTCGTTCTCGACGTCCAGGTTGCCCCACTTGCGCCCCGTCAACTTATACAGCAGGTGCTGCCACGGGCCGTCGGCGGTGATCGTCACCGTGTCACCGAACAACACGGCTCCGGCGTCGGCGGTCAGGTTCGGATGGGCGTTGAAGTACTCGGCCACTTTGGGCGTGGCGGAACACATCGTATGCCAGTCATCGCCGCCGTAGGCGTGATACTGCAGATGAGCCATATGGGCGCGATGCCCCTCGAGCAGCTTCATCGTCTCGATCGTGGTCGAGACATTGCCCGGAGCGCCCAGGTTGTTGCAGTGCAGATGCAGCGGATGCGGAAGACCCAGTTCGTCCACGATCCGAGCCAGTCCCGACACGATGGTGCCGGGCGTGACGTTGCGATAGCCCTCGATCGGCGAGGAAAGTTGACTGCTGTTCTTCCCCCACTTCCAGGAGACGACGCCGCCCGGGTTGACCGCCTTGATGCCGTAGGCTTTCGACGCCCAGATCTGCCAGGCGACCAGATGCCGCGCGCGTTCGTGCTCTCCCGCTTCCAGCAGGTCCAACAGGATCTCGTTGTTCGCCATCAAGATCATGCTGCACTTGTCGACGATTGGGATGTCGCGCAGCTCCTCGTGGGTGTGCTTGGCGAACAGGATCGGCACGGCGGCCTCGTTCACCGTGGTCCAGCCCATGCCCGCGTACAGATACCCGGTTGCAAAGGTCGTCGGCGTCATGCCGCCGATGCCCGACCGGAGCGACTGCGATCGGACGAATGCGGCCGCGCGACGGTGATCTTCGGGCGTCATGCCGCGGGCGAAATTGACCGAGCCGCCGGCAACGTGAGTATGCACATCGACGCCGCCGGGAAATACCACGAGCCCCGTGGCGTCGATCGTCCTGCCGTCCGTGACGTCGGCTACCACGCGGCCATCCGCGATACAGACGTCCTTAATGACGCCGTTTATTCCGTTCGCGGGATCGTAAACTCTGCCACCAGTGATTCGAAGCATAACGGTGCCTGGTTCATGCCTGCGCTATGGGCGAAGTCCCCGAATGGGCGGTAAGCCAGTCGGGTTTGCGCGCCACAGCCTGATGTATACGGCGGACTACCTCTTCATCGGTGGGATACGGCGAACGCAAGGGCGGCCGCAAGGTCAAGGGCACTTCGTCCATGCGATAACTCGTCCCGGGCGCGCTGATGCCGGTCGTTGCCGTGGTGATGTGAACACGTGCCAGCCGGCTGGTGTGCGTGACCTTCGGGTCCAGAACGATCGTCGGAATGCCGGCCAGACGGTTGATCGCCGGCATGGGCATCGTCGCGCCGGGATCCGCGCCCAGAACAAGAGCCGCATCGACGTCGCCTCTCACGAGCAGGTCGACCGTCGAGAACTCGCCCGGGTTGTACCGCGGGTAACCGCGGCTGAAGTTGATCGCGAACGGGTAACTCGTCGTCCATCGCATCACCACGTCCGCACCGGTGACGTTGCCGTGGCCCCGCATCGGCATCGCCACGAATTTCGTGAAGGCGTTCATTTCCGTCGCGAGCGTCAGGATCGCCATCGAATTCATGTGCTTGCCGCGTGTCATCGTCAAGCCCATGCCGAAGAACATCACGCCGAACCGCGCCCGCTTCATCCGGTCGACCAGATCCTGAAGCTGTTCGACGGTCACTCCCGTCTCCGCCACGAGTTGCGGGTTGACCGGCTGGCCCTTGACCAGGGCCCGCAGCGTGGTCAGCACTTCGAAGTCCTTCCCGGGACGGATCTGCAGGAAAACATCCGCAGGATTGGACGTCTTCGTTTCGCGAACGTCCACGACCACCACGGTCCGGTCCTTGCGGCCCCGCGGCAGGAAGCGCCCTTTTTGCGCGATCGTGTAACGGGAGAGGTGCCGCGGATGGCAGTCCGCCGGGTTGCTCCCCCAATAAACAATGAAATCGGCCCGATTCTTCACTTCGCCGAGCGTGCAGCTCACCTTACCGCCCAACTGGGCGGCCATCTCCGATGGGCCGTGTCACAACGACGAGTGACTGTCGATCACTCCGCCTATCAGTTCGGCCAAGGACACTGCCTCGCGCTGAGCCTCGCAAGTCACGTTGCTCAACCCGTAGACCAGCGGCATGTCCGCCCTGTGCAGGAATTCGGCGGCCGCCTCCACTGCGTCGTCCACCGAAGCCGGCTGCCCATCGATCAATGCATCCGGGTACAGATGCTCGGCCGTGTGATTCAGGAACCACGACTTGCCGAGAATGCAGGCTTTCTTCGCTTCGGTGATCCGTTCAGCGTCCGCATGCAGTTCGATGTCGTCGCACGTACAGCCGCAAAAAGTGCAGACTGCGTGCTTGACCACGTTCTGAGTCATTGCGATCTCCGATTCTGACGACCGTCCGGACCGGACGGCATAAGAAACATTCAGCCAAGCTCCATGCCGAGGCAACTGCCCCGGATGCGGCGCGGCCGGAATCGTCCGTTTTCAATTTCCTCCCAAGCCTTGAGGTCCTGCGGCGGCGTGACGGGCAGACCGTCAGCCGACTCCGGCGGACCGTTTTCCGGAAGCGGTTTGGATTGATCCATGTGTTCGACCCTGTGTTTCAAAGACGCCGTGTCTTAACGCTGTGTCAGGTGATCGGGAGCTGAACTGTCCCGCTGAATCAAGATGTCGGGTTGGTGTCCACCGGCTCGACGTCTACCTCCCAACCGCGGGATGTCGGCATTCCAGTACCGTCCGTTTCGCCGCCCATCAGCCGGCAAGTGGGCGGACCGTAGGGAACAAACAGCATGCCTTCCGGCACTTTCCCTTCCTCGCACTGGAAAGTCGTTTCGCCATGCTCCGTGCGGACACGCACCGTGGCCCCGGAAGAAATTCCCAAAGATTTCATATCGGCAGGGTTCATCGTCAAGGTGTTCACGATTGCCTGATATTCGGGGTATTCCTTGCCGATGTTGATGTGCTGGCCCTGCTTCGCAGTGCGGGCGGCATTCAAGATGAACCGTTTCGTTCCCATCGATCATTCCTCTGTCGCGAGCGGCTCGCGACACCGAGCTAGCAGCCGCCGGTAACCGCACTGCACCTCCTCATCCCGATGATGATGAATTGCACTGCCAGTCTGGCGGCACGGCCGTGTCATCCTGGCGGCACGGCCGTGTCATCCAACTCATCGTATCCGATCGAGAGAAGTTGCGGCAAGAAGGAACTGGTGCCGCCGCCCAATACTCCGGCTTGACCCCCGACGAGGGAGGACCCGCCAAAGCGTGATTCGCTCGCGAAGCGGGGTGCGGAAATCAATCCCGGGTCGTTCAATTCGTTCACGAAACGAGATGCGAAATCACGATCCGGACGCCGATCAGTATCAGCACGACCCCGCCCAAGGCTTCTGCCCAGCGTCCCCATCGAGTGCCAATACGACTGCCAAACGCCATGCCTATGGCCGTCAATGACGCGGCGACGGCGCCGATGATCACGCTGGGCACGTAGATCGAAACGTCCAGAAAGGCCAGACTCAATCCCACCGCCAGCGCGTCCAGACTCGTGGCCAGCGACAGCGTGATGAGCATCATTCCGCGCGTCGGATCGGTCTTGTTCTCGGCCTCCTTTTCTTCCCTTGCCTCGACGAGCATTTTGCCTCCGACGACAGCGAGCAAGCCGAACGCCACCCAGTGGTCAAAAGCCCCGATCGTAGCGGCCAACTCACGGCCCACGAGCCACCCGATCACCGGCATCAGGAACTGAAAAAGACCGAAGTGAAACGACAACCGGAATGCATGGCGCGGGGTCAGGACGGCGAGGTTCATTCCGCACGCGACCGATACGGCAAATGCGTCCATCGACAGCGCCAAGGCGAGTCCAAAAATAGTGCCCCAACTCACGACGGCAATTCCCTCGGGATGAAGATGTTCTCTGCAGCGGCCACTCGGAGTGAGGATGGTATCAGATGCCAGCGGTCGGAGACAACTTGCCTTGCCGCGCCGCGAAAATGTCGCAAGCCGGCCGCCGTGGATCCAGGGACAACCGTGCTATTCAGAAACGGTTGTAGGCGTCGTGCCCGGGCCGCAGCGTGCCGTCCATCGCGACGAAGTGCATCGAACTGGCCGAACTGATCACACCAAACTGCGGCCGGTGCAGATCCGCGACAAGGCTCTCCTGCAGCGCGTGCGGCATGAAGCCGATGCCTGCCTGCGCCAGCGCTCCGCAGTCGCCAATCACGTGCTGCACCCGCTGGGCGTCGTCCAGCGAGCCCCAGCAACACTCCGTGGCAAGTACGCCTTTGTTTGTCCGGCGGGCGAAGGACACGATCTCGCTCAGCTTGTCCGCCGTTGCGAAATACGGATGGATCATGAACAGGTCGCTGATCGCCTCCACGGATTGAATCTGGCTCTGAACACTCACACTGACCGGTTGTGCCGCTCCCAGTTCCTTGCACAGTCCGTAAGTATGTGCAAGCCACTCCGAGACGATCGCCCAATTGCAGTTGTTATGCGGTTCATTGCACAAGTCCCAGGCCAGAATCCGTTCGTCCTTCGCATGCGTGCCGACGACCTTTTCCAGATAGGGGCGGAACACGTAGTTCTCGGCCGTCCCCTTCTTGCCGTAATTGACGAACCAGTAGATCAACTTCTCGTCCGCAATCCCGCCAAACTCCGGAACGCTGTGCCAGTTGTTGAACAGAGCGGGAATGACGCGCAGCCCATGGCCGTGGGCGATGGCCAGAGCGGTCTCGAAGTGCTCCGCAAATCCAGCGGGATCCACCGCAAACGCATCGAACGAAAGCCAGTAGCGGACCGCGTTGAACCTCGGAAAGTACTTTTTGCCGTTGCCAAGCTCCGCGTCGAACTTCTCCGGTTCAAAATAGCGCCAGATGCTGTAACCGGTCGCTTCGTAGCTCGGTTGATAGTTGAACCCGCGAATGTCTCGGTAGGGATTCTGCCACGCGGAAACCTCTTCGCCCTTTTTCGGTTCCTCCGCAATCGCAACGTGCGCGACCATGGCGGCTGCCGCACCCGTTCCCATTCTTAATACCTGGCGGCGCGTAATCCCGGAGTCGTATTGTGCTGCGGTCACTTGTCCGTTTCCCGATTTCGTGTGTGTCTTGAGGCAGTTATCGTCTCTTGGGCAGAGCAAAAGAACAGCCTAGACAATTCTGCGGATGCTTGTGAGCAAAAAAGTCAGTTACAGAAACCGAACGGTGTGCCACTGGCTTGGCCAGTGGTGTGGGGCAACACCCACGACCACACCTCCTGAATTGGGCGTGCGACAAGCTAAGCCGATGTCCGATGAACGACGCAGAACACTGGCCGAGCCAGAAGTGGCACACGAGCGACTGTAACCGTTCACGGGGTGGGCCCACGTAGCCGCGTCTCTCCGAGACGCGAAGTCCGCGAGTCTCGGAGAGACGCGGCTACGCGGTTCGCCACTATCGAAAACCGGCCCACCCCGTGAACGGTTACCGAGCGACTTAGTCAACTTAAGCTCTCACTCTGCCTTCGGCAGAGCAAAAGAACAAATCGCTGGGTGTCATTCCCTGATTATGCGACACTCAAACAATCCGCCCGCCATCTTGCCGGGGTGCGCTTGAAAACGAACCGTAACACGGTCCTTTCCAGCGGTCAGGTCTTGCGGAATCGTATAGCTCTGGTCGAAGAACCCGCCCGGGTGTTCGTTGTCGAGTTTTTGCTCGGCGATTTTTCGGCCGTCAATTGCGATGTCGAATTCGCGCCCGCCGCTGTCGCTGCCCCAGTACGAACAAATCAGCTTCAGCGGCGTCGCCTGCGTCACCTTCATGTCGAATTCGAACCAACCGCCATCCGTGGCGTGGCGCCACCCGCGGCCCGCAGCCGCACGGACCAGGCCACCCGTCGGCGTCCCGCCTTCGGGACTGCGGCCCGTTGCGCTCTTGTCCGCCCGCACGCGGTGTTCCTGCTCCGACTCGGCCTCGCCGGGTAACACGATATCGACCGATTTCGCGTCGAGGGCCGACATCCTCGCGAACTGAATCCCGAATCGCTCTTCGAACGCCCTCCACTGCGCATCGTCCAGCACATCCCAGTAGACAATCTGCGGCGTTCCGTGGTTTTGATAGAAGGGCACGAGAATTACCGCTTGATTGTCGCCGCTTCCCGCTGTGCGCAGCAGACTGCGATTTGCCTCGAATCGCAGCGGTTGGCCCGCCCGTCGGATTCCGGCCGGGATTTCCTTGACATCGTTGGCGACGAGCATCACGGCCCTGTCACGGGGTGTTCGCGGCGCGCACAACACCAGGGGTCCGTAGAGGATCGCCAGCCGTTTTGCATTGTCGACGAACCCTTCGGTGTGGACAGACATCGGCATGCGCATTTCCACCACGTCGCCGGTCTGCCAGCGGCGCGACAGCATCACGTACGAACCCGCGGCGCTGCCGACTGCCTGTTCCTGGCCGTTGACGCAGACCTTGATGCCGCCCGTCGCCCAGTCGGGATACCGCAGCGCGAGTGTCAACTCGACGGGCTTCCCGCACATCAACCTCAAGCGTGTCGTGTCGGATTCCGGGAAGCTGGTTTCCTGGCGCAGCGACAACCCCGCCCCGCCCCAATTCAACTCCGAGGCAATGAACTGGTTGACGTAGAGCGTTTCGCCGCCGTCGTGAAAGTAGATGCTGTCGCCGTATTTCGCGTGGTTCTCGATTCCCGTGCCGTAGCAGCACCAGAAAGAATCCTCGGGAGTTCCGAATGATTTTGGAGATCCGTCGAGCGCGACGTAGTAACACATCATGCCCGTCTCGGGATGTTGCGAGGCCAGGATGTGGTTGAACAGAGCGCGTTCGTAGTAGTCGGCATACTCGGGCCGCGGATCCCGGCCGAACAGGTGCCGAGTGAGCTTCAGCATGTTATAGGTATTGCACGTCTCGCAGGTCGTCGGGCTGAACGCCTGCGAGAGCGATGCTTTCGAAGTGAATCGTTCCTCGTTGCTATGCCCTCCAATCGCGTAGGAACGCTGCCGAGTTACTGTCTCCCAGAAGAACTTCGCGGCGCCGCCGAGCAACTCGTCGCCCGTCAGTTCAAACTCGCGGGCGCAGCCGATCAGCTTGGGGATCTGGGTGTTGGCGTGCAGGTTATCGAGTTCGTCGCGCCCCTTCATCAGCGGACCGACCACGGCCATGTGGTTGAAACGCAGGGACAGCTTCAAGTACTTTTCGTCGCCCGTGCGAGCGCAGAGGTCAGCCAGCGCCTCGGCGATGCCGCCCGACTCGGTGTCCAGCATCGACTGAATCTGCGCGTCGTTGAACGGGACGGCCGCTCCGCATGCCCAGTCTCCGATCTTGCGGGCCACATCCAGCGCCTGCTGATTGCCGCAGTACCTGTGCGCATCGAGCAGGCCCGCGATGACCTTGTGCAGCTGATACCAGAACGGAAGCGGGGCCTCGCAGCGACCACTGAAGGTGTCGGGGTGCGTGTGGAGGAAGCCCGTGCCGATCCTATCCTGACACTCGGCGAAACCGGCCACCACTCGGCCGGCGTTTTCCCTGAGGTGCTCGTCGCCGGTGCCCGCATACATCAGGCTGCAGGCCGAAAGGTAATGCCCGACGAATTCGCCCCGGGACCGCGCATCCGGTGCCATCCATCCGCCGTATGGCCGCGCATCGGACGGGATGCCGGCCTGCTGACGGAACACCAACAGCAAGCGGTCGGGATCGAGCGAGAGAATGTACTTATGATCGAGTTCCATCGCGTGCTTCAGCGGTCCGTCGAGCAATCGCACATCCGAGAGCAGAAACGGCGTCGCACGCAACTTCACAACCGGAGAAACACGGTCAACCGCCGGATTATCACCGTGTGTCCCGGCTGCTTTCGCGGCGGTGGAGAGCACCGTGCACGCGAGGCAAGCCAGACATGCCGTGACTGTTCCCGGCAAACTCATTCGCTCACGTCGCTTCAATGGGCTCGCATCCGGCACGGCACGACCTCCATCTTCGAAGTAGGGTGAATTAATCCGGATGCAATTATTACTCAGGCCGCGAGTTGAGATCATCCGTGTTCATCCGTGGCCTCTTTCCCTTCGGACTCCGGCTTTCTTCGTTCGTGTCTCCTAATACGACATTTCCGCGACGGGCGGAGCCGCGTATTCTCTGACATTTCCGCCGGTGAAGGTCCGGTAACTTCGCCCGGGAACGGTCTGGCCATCGGGGAGCGTATAAGGATCTTTGCCGAAATTCACCACTACACCGATATCGCCGGTGAAGACGGTTTCCTGCACCTGGCGGTCCGGCGAAACAAATCGGTGATCGACCATCTCGGCAAACGCGATCTTGCGGACCCAATCGCATACGTACCGGTGCGTCTGGGCGATCTGGGGCCTCCATCTTTCGAAGTTCTCGCGGTCGAGAAAGTACATCGGCACGCCGCCGTAGAGCACCGACCAGAGGTTCTTGTCCTGCCAGTACTGCGGGACTCGCGGGAAGCCGTCTTCCCAGCGCCAGGTGCTCACGACCTCGGCATGATGCACCAGGGAATAGAACGGGATTCTGTGGGTCGTGGCGATGTTCAGCTCGTAATCGGGTTTCAGCGTCACCGGTTGCCAGCCGGGAAGCGGCATGCTGCCAACCGTCCAGCGAACCATCGACATGGGAGTCTCCAGCCAATGGAGGTTTGGAAGGTAACAGTCAATTCCGCCCTCCGTTCCCACGACGAGCCCGCAGCGGTTGGCCAGTTGCAGGAGTTCCTGCCGCGCCTGACGCGTGCCGAGCGCATCGAGCGGGTGGCGTTCGTCCCAATCTTCTCCTTCCCAGAAGGGACACGTGCCGATGCAGTCCAGGAAACGGCCGTTGAAGGGAAATCGTTTCAAGTCGGCGGGTATGTTCTTCCTGGCAAGTTCCAGACTTGCCCGGGGATTGGCGACGAATCCGGGAGGCCAGCCGTGCCGGAACTGACCGTCCTCCTGTCGGACGATGCCGTCCGGGTGCAGTTCGGTATTCATCTGGATGTAGCTCGATGCCTGCGGATCCCTGGCAAACGCATCGCGATACTGGTCGTAATGCGAAACGACGTAGCCCAGTTTGCGGATCTCGGGAACCGCGCCTTCCATTTCCTTCAATTCGTTCTCATACCGTTCCTGGACATGCCAGTAAGGCGCTGCAATCTCGATGATCGCGCGATCGATGCCGTCGGCATGCATCATCCGGACCATCGACAGCACGTCGGCCGCATTGCCGGTAAGCCAGTAGACGCCCCCGCCGGCCATCTGCTCGACCGCGGCGTTATCAGCGGCCTTCTGCCGCAGCGTCCTCTGGAATCCCCACCGCTTGAAGTGCCGCTGGTAATGACGCGCCAGAGCCACGTAGCCGCCGCGGTCGGAAAAGGTGTAGGTCACGGCGAGAGGCCGGGTGAAGCGGAGTTTGTCGCCCCGCCAGGAGACTCTTGGAATGCTGATCGGCGCGCCATCCAAGGTGACGTCCGTCATTTCGTAAAGTGCCGATTCGGGCGTCTCGAACACCATCAGGACTCCATCGCCCGCGTTCATGCGAACCATACCAAGACAAGCACAATACGGCCCGTAGCCCGAGTAGATGTTATCCTTGGGCAGGCTGAGGTATCCGGGACGATCGCGCCGCAAAGGAATGAGCGCGCCCTCGCAATGCGGAAATACGAGATACGCATCGTCGGCTGAAGCCGAAAAGCAGCGCGTGTAGAAGACCTCGCGCCACTGGCCTTCAAACTTCGGAATGAATGTCAGTTTCAGATCGGGTTGTTCAGCATCGAGCGACAGTTCAAATTCGACTTCGGCCGGAAGCCAGGCGTCTTTCCGGTTGTCGCCCGGCATCACGCGAATCCCGGGCAGGACACCCGCCCAACGGAGTTTCCTCGCCGAGTCATGCGAATCGAGCGGACGAAGTCGCGCCTGTGCCCCTTCGATCTTCAGCCAGGGCAACGGCAATTCGACCTCGCGCCATGTTGCACCGGTTCGCTTATCCGTGACGCGGATTTGGCAATCTTCGCTTACCTCAACCTGCAGCGATGCGTTTTCCAATCGAAGCGGCTCCGCGGCTTCGGCCGTTGCGGCCACGAGCGACCCGAAAGCCAGAAATGCCGCGGCAGTCCTAAACATCCGTACCTCGCTTTGAACAACGCCGCTGCGCGAAAACCTTCCATCCTGATGCGGGCCGCATTGCCAATCCGCCCTGCGACTTATTGCAGATCCAGGATCAGCACTTCGTGGCAACGGGGCGTATCGAGTCGCAGTCCCTCGGGGCACGGCTTCACGGAAGAGTCGGCTCCGGCGACCGACGCTTTGCGGATGGGCACACTCACATGAATCCGCGCGGAAAACGGAAGCTCTTCTTCCATTACGGAGGGGAGCACGCGAGTGCCTTTGTCGAAAGAGATCCCGGCGCTGCTCGGCGCGCCGAAGTGGCTCAGGAAGTGAACGAGCAACCGTTTGCGGGCGCTGTCGCGGGCGACGACGACTTCGACCTGCGGCGGCGCATCCACTCGCACCAGCGGTTCGGGATTCAAGTTTCTGATCATGTTGCGGATCAGATAGCGGTGCTCCGGCATGCGGAACTGGCCGACGTAGGCTGCATCGGGGCAGCCGGCTACACAGAGTACCTTTCCCTTTCCCAAACGATGGAGAAGGATGGCAGGGCCGATGGATTTTTCCGGCGACATGTGCCCCGCCCACTGGTTGCTCTGCGAACGGTAGGCAATCATCGCCTGGCCGACTCCCTTCGCTTCGGTCGGCTCGTAAGCAACCAGCGGCGACCAGCTGAGCATCGGCCAGTCGGCCGGAACGTCGCGCAGCAGGAAGCCGCAATCGCCGTCTTTCAGATCCGACGGCAGACGAAGGTAGTTGTCGGGATATTCCGTGACGCAGCGAACCAGCCGGGCCCCGATCAGCCGCTCCAATGCGGACGTCTTCTGCGGTTGTCCGTAGCGATCGCAGACGCCGGTCATGCCGGTGACCAGCAGGTTGCCCCCGTCACGCACATAGGACTCGAGCAACTCGACTTCCCGGTCGCTCAGAACTGCCACGCCCGGCAGGTAGACAACCGGAAAAGCCCGCAAACGCTCGGCCGTGACGTTCTCGTCCAGGATCATGCCCTGCGTGATCTGCGACTGCTTGAGCGCTTTGTGGGCTCCCCAGAACGCAGCCATGTACTTCACTCGGTCGTCCCGGCCGTACCAGTCGCGCGATCGGCTTGAGAAGTACAGCCCGACCTCGGCAACAGGCGTGTGCCCGAAGTACTCGCCTTTGGCGATCGCCTCGCCAAACACCTCGCCGAGTCTCCGGTACGCCACAGGATCCAGGGTGCCGTCGTAATTCGCCTTGTCGACGATCGTGCACTGAGCGCCGTGAGCCAGATACGTGAACACTTCCCATTTCAATTCGGCGAGCGGGCGGATGTTGAAATCGTGGTAGCCGTGCATCGTGCGCGAGGAAGCGACCTGCACCGGACCGCCGGGCCGCGCCGCAGCCAGGAACAGCGCCAACATGCTGGGATTGTCCTGGCCGAACACGAACGGCAACCCCTCGGCCGTGACAAAATCACCAACGGCCGCATGTGATACGGGCCGCTCGCCGACTTCCCAGGCAAAGGGCGGATAGCCGTGGTAATTGAAGTCGATCGACATATTCGGCTTGCGGGATTTGACGAACTCCTGGACCTGTTTGCAGAACGCCACGTTCGATCGATAGCGGAACTCCAGCATCTTGTCCCAGGCCTCGTCCCACGTGGGACCTGCCGGCATGTCGATGCCGTTCTGCTCGCGGAACTGCTTGCGGCACGTATCGCACCAGCATCCGTACGGTGCGAAGAATCCGAAATCCAGCATGTCGACGTGAAAGCCGCTGATTTCGTACTCCATCATCTCGGCCAGAAATCCCTTGATCTGTTCGACGTACCCCGAGTTGTAGCAGAGCCGCGAATCGAGGTCTTTTCCATCAGGGCCCTTCATGCGCCATTCGGGATGTGCCCGCCAGGACGACGAGTCGTACTGAACCTGGCAGTAGGCGACCACGGGCATGTCGTACTTGCGGGCTTCGTCGAGACACTCGCGCAGCACGTCCCGGTCGCCCAGGTTCGGGCACTTGCGCGCGAGCTTCGAGTTGTAATACGCGTACTCCATGTCCTTCATAAAGACGACCGCATATTGGGAATTTGCCAGTCGCTGGTTTTGAATGATCTTCTGGCCGGTAATCTGCGACAGGTAAACGCCGTCCACTTCGTTGGCGCCTGTCGGGCCCCACTCAATTCCGACCCGCAGACGGCGGTACCACGGAGCTGCGCCGTCGGCCGGTACCGTCTGGGCCAAGAGAGGATCACCGCACGACCAAAGGATCCCGATCAAGAAGAGAAACCGCCGCACGCATCCGCCGCTCAAATTCACCTTGATCGTCATCGGTCACGCTCCTGATCCTAGTCATGGAACCAGGCGGCGAAGCCGCCTCGCAATGCGGTGCTGACGCACCGGCCTGAACTCCCGCTCCCGTTGATGCCGGACTTTGAGCGGGAAACAAACATTCTGATCACTTGCCAGGCAACGAATCGCTGCCAGGTCGTCACCATTGTTGATGTGCGGGAATTCCAAGTCAATTTGCACGCGGGCAAGGCCGTCTCGAAGACATCCGGCAAGATACTGCAACGACAGTTGACGATTGGTCAGGTCGACCGTATGCCGATCCGATGGCCGAGCCATCCGGCAAGCGTTTCGGCCTGCTTCGCGTCCGGCCATTCGACGAGTCGTTCGCGCCGAATCGATCCGTCCTCGTCGGTGAAAACTACGGTGGGCGCGTAGACTTGATATTCGGTCCCCTTTGAACCGCGTTTCGCGACTTCCTCGACCACCACCGACGTGATCTTGCTGGCCGGCACTTTGACGACCAATGTTCGTCCGAGTGTCGGCGGCAGAGTGATTGACTGGCTCAAGGTATCCAGCATCAGGTCGAAATCGCCGCGAGCGGATTTCGCACGATGGTACAGATACCCCCAGGTTCCGCCGGCGAGAATCACGGCCCAGACCACCAGCATGACGAAACGAGGTGGACTGCCGCCGAATCCGAAGCCGATGATGAACGTCATCACGAAAGCGAGTGCGCAGGAAATCGCGGCTCCGCTGACGACAGGGGAGGTCGAGGATAAATCCACGCGAACACAATAACCGTCTTCCCGCACCTTGGCCCCGCCCGTGGGAGACGGAACAAGCATGCGAAAAGCCGCTCCGCCCCCTGCCGCCCAGAATGCCGCCATCACGGCGTTGAAGGGCAGCATGAACATTCCCAGGAAGAGGTCCATGCCTTCCAGGCCGGCCCGGAGGACTGCGTCTGACGGATTGCTCGCGCGATAGTAGACCGTAATCCGACTTTGCACCGGGTGCGACGCGACAATCTCGTCGGCGCGGGCTTTCGCGGCGGACCATTCGCCGTATCGGTACCGATCGCTCGCATACTCCCTGCCGTCGACGGAGTAGGAGTATGCGATCTGCGGCCGGTAAGTCGCTCCGTCCTCATCGTCCACTTTCTTGACCTGGCTCAACGTCACGGTGCCGATCGTGGTGGAGAAAGTCAGGGCGTGAAGTTGCCGGAGGACATTCCAGCCGATGGCTGCGTCGGCCACGAGAGTCAGTGCGGACCAGAACAATCCGAAGACGACGAGGCAACCTGTTCCGGTGAGTCGCGTGATGCGACCGTTGCCTTTTGAAGATGCGGACATCACGGGTGGCAGCCTTCGGATACGCGCGAGAACAACGCCATCGACCGCACGTCGTCGAATACGGTTGCGACGGCCGGCAATTCAGTTTCACGCGAAGGCCGACGGCCGGCAATCCCGCACGGCACGCGGCACATTCAGCGCGTCCCGCAAGAACAACCGGGAAGAAGCCGCGGATGGGCCCGGATGAATGACCTGTCCCCGCAGGCTTCAGACGTGGACGCTTGCCGGTTCGCCGGCGAGCATGGCACCCTTCAGTTGTTCGAACTGAAACTCCATGTCGGTGAAGTGGCCCATGGCGCTACTTAAGTCGCCGGCGTTCGCTGCCTCTTCAATCTTGAATGCGGCCCTTCGCAGTCTCTCGCCGCCGATGTTGGCTGCCGCGCCCTTGATGCCGTGCGCGGCGCGCTCGACATTCGCGGCGTTCCCGGCATTCAGCAATTCGCGAAGCGACTGCATTTGCGACGGCATCGATTCGAGAAATCGGGTGACGACCTTTGCAACCAGATCCTTATCACCCATCAGTCGGGCAATCAGGCCTTTTCGATCAAAGACCGGCAGATCCGGCTCGGCAGTACCCGCCGCGACTCTGTGCGGCGACAGATTGGACCGCGCTTTTCCTGCTTCAGACGGCAGCCATGCGTTCAACGCGGCCACCAGCGAGTGGGGAGTGATCGGTTTCGTAATGTAGTCGTTCATTCCGGCGGCCAGACAGAGTTCGCGGTCGCCCCGCAGGGCAGAGGCGGTGAGGGCGATGATCGGAACTCCGTGATGACTTACAGGCGACTCCGGATCGCGGATGATGCGAGTCGCCTCAAAACCGTCCATCTCCGGCATGTGCAGGTCCATCAGCACCAGATCGTAGGGCAGCGTCTTGAGCGCTTCGACGGCTTCCGCTCCGTCGGCCACGCCATCGGCCCTTGCTCCCAGCTTCCGCAGAATGTTCAGGGCCACTTCCTGATTCACGACATTGTCTTCCGCCACCAGGATTCTAGCTCCGCTCCGTTTCAATGCGGGGATGTCCACCGGAGCGAATTTCACGGGTCCGCTCGTGGCCGCCGCGCCGCTGACGGGCCGCTCCGGCAGCCCCAGAGGCACGGTGAACCAGAATTCCGAGCCGGCACCCGGCTGGCTGTTCACACCGATTTCGCCACCCATCAATTCCACGAGCTGTTTGCAGATCGCCAGGCCCAGGCCGCTGCCGCCGAATCGCCGCGTGGTCGACGCATCCACCTGCGTGAATTTCTGGAACAGCCTCTGCTGCTGCGCGGCGGAGATGCCGATGCCCGTATCCAGGACTGCAAAACGAATCAGGACGCCGGACTCGCTTTGATTGAGCCGGTCCGCCTGCACGGAGATCTGGCCGCGCTCGGTGAATTTCAAGGCGTTTTCGGCCAGATTAACCAGGATCTGACGCAACCGGCCGGAATCCCCTCGCAACAGTGCGGGCACGTCCGACGCGGCGCCGCAAAGGAACTTCAGCCCCTTTTCCTTGATGCGACTGTCCAGCGACTCGGCGAGTTCATTCAATTGCAATCGCACATCGACGTCCGTCACCTCCATATCGAGCTTGCCAGCCTCAATCCTCGAGATGTCCAGGACATCGTTCACCAGGGCCAGCAGCGATTTGCCGCTCGCATGGATCGTCTCGGCATAGCGACGCTGTTCGGCATTCAGCGGCGTATCGAGCAACAACCCGGCCATTCCGATCACCCCGTTCATCGGCGTGCGGATTTCGTGGCTCATGTTGGCGAGAAATTCGCCCTTGGCGCGGTTTGCGGATTCGGCCTGCTCCTTGGCAATGACCAGCAACTGCTCGGCCCGCTTGCGGGCTGTAATGTCCTCGACCACGATCAGATACAAATGCCCGGCGCCGGTTCCCAGAGACAGCTTCTCGACCGTAAGGTGACACCAGACGACTGAGCCGTCCGGACGGAGAAAACGCTTCTCCATCCGGAAATCAGTGATCTCGCCGGCATCGAGCCGTTCTACCTGAACCCGTTCAGCCGCCAGATCATCGGGATGGCTGAGACGATGCCAGCCGTCAGAGGTCAACTCTTCGCGACTGCAGCCTGTGATCTCCAGCAAACGCTCGTTCACCTCGATCAAGCGTCCGGACAGTGATTCCGCCAGGGCTTTCCCGAGCAGCGACTGTTCGAACACTGCACGGTACTTGGCCTCGGACCGAGCTACCTGCGACATCGCCTGGGTAATCTGCCGATTGGCGTCGGCCAGTTCGGCGGTGCGATCCGCGACCTTTCGTTCCAACTCGGCATTCCATTGGCGAAGTGCGAGTTCCGCTGCCTTGCGATCAGTGACGTCGAGAACCACGCCGCGTACTGCCAGCGGCGAACCGTCATCGCCGCGATAGACGCGACCGAGATCGTTGACCCAGCGTTCCGAACCATCCGGCCAGAGAATACGGTATTCGGCCACGAATTCGCCGCGGCCCGCCAACGAATTGCGCACCTTGTGCTCAACCGCCTCCCGGTCATCCGGATGAATACAAGCGATCCACCTCTCGTAGGTCAATTCGGTGTCCGGTGGAACGCCGAACAACTCGCGGCAGGCATTCGACCAAGTGACGCGGCGGGTCGCCAAGTCGCAGTCCCAAATGCCCATTCGAGCGCTGTCCAGAGCCAGCCGCAAACGCTGTTCAGCCAGCCGAAGCTGTTCCTCCTTCTGCTTGCGATCCGTAATATCGTGGTGGGTGCCCCGCATCCAGAGAGGCTCTCCCTCGTCGGTCCAGCTGACCACCTTTCCCCGGTCCCGAACCCACACCCAGTCGCCGCTCTTGTGCCGCACCCGGACTTCGATGTCGTAGTAGGCGAGTTCACCACGAAAGTGTTTCGTCAGCAGATCTCCGCTGGCCGCAAGGTCATCAGGATGGGCGATCCTCTCCCATGTCCCGATGGACATCGGGGAAAGCTCTTCCAGGGTGTAGCCGACGATTTCCGCCCATCGCCGGTTGGTGATCAACTCCCCGGTTTGCACGTTCCATTCCCAGGTTCCGGCACTGTCGGCTTCGATGATGTCGGCGAGCCGGCGGCGTTCTTCCCGCAGCGTCTCTTCCGCTCGCACGCGGGCCTCGCGAGTGCGCAGCGTCGCGATGCCGAATGCCAGATCTTCGGCCAGACCGGTCAGCAACCCCAATTCGGCCTGATCAAAACTGTCCGGCTTTGACGCATAAACGACCAGAGTGCCCAGAAGCTCGTCGTCGTGCAGCAGAGGCAACGTAGCCACGGAAGCGAAACGGTGCCTGGCCGTTTCCTCGCGCCATGGAGCCATCGTCGGGTCCGTGGCAATGTCGCGTGCCACGACCGCTTGCCGAGTGCGGATGCAGGTGCCAGCCGGGCCGCGGCCCCGCTCGTTGTCCGCCCAGGTGACATTGAGCGTTTCCAATCGCTCGGTGCCTGCTCCCGCCTGCGCCACAAGACGCACGGTCTTGGCTTCGTCGTGCTCGGGATAGCCGACCCAGGCCAGCCGATAGCCGCCCTGATCGACCAGGATTCGGCAAATCTGCTCCAGGAACGTCAACTCATGCGTGGCACGCACCAGCACACGACTGCACTCGGTCCGGGCCTTGAGCGCTCGGTTCAGGTGGCGGAATTCCTCCTCCACCCGTCTGTCATCGGTGTTGACACCATTCGCCTGGTACGACATCGGTCGCGTGGTATCGCTGGTTGGTTGGCACGGCAGGAATTCGCTTGGGCCGCACACGCTTGCCGCCACGCATCACAAAGCCGGCGCCGTACGATATTTCCCGCAAAAATGCATGGGTGTATCACCCATATACTGCCAAAAATGATATCGACTGAAAATACCCCTCGAGAAGTATTTCGTGACAAATGTACCCGTTCGCGTTTCTGGACCCATCATGCTAGCACAGTCGCGGCGCGACTATAAAACGACATACGGTGAAGTAGTTCTTGAAATATCGCATCAGCTTCCCCGCTGTTACCACGAAGGTCGCCCTCAAAAGGGGAGCGGACTGATCGCACCTCGCGGGAGAATCTGGACGGGCTGGTTGCCGATCCACATCGATGTGTATTCCGTTCCGTCCACCGTTTCTCGCTGAATCCGGCAAGGGACCGCGAATTCCACGCAGCCCTCCTCTCCCGCCGCGCCGGGGACGATTCGGATATAGCCGTTCGCGGGCTCGACGTGAAGCGATTCGCCGCACAGCGTTACTTTCAACGTCTTTGCATCGGCCCAATCGGGCAGCCGGACCATCAGCGGTTTGGCCTTCTTGAAGAGGAAACGGATGCGCCCTTTCTGCGGCAGATCGCTCCGGATCGTCACCTCGGGACCGTCGCAGTCGAACAGCAGATTGACCCGCACCGCATCCTCCGTGCTGGTGCAGCGATGCCGCCAGCATTCGCACAGAGCGTGCACGCCGCCCGATATGATATCCTGCGTCGTTAACGGCCAGACGCCCGCCCTCTGCCGATCGTTCGGCAGCATCATGCTGTAGCCGCCCACGACACGCGCGGGCACGTCGCGCTGCGAATCGTCCTGAGGCGATTCCACAGCCCGAAGGATGCGGCGCACATCGTCCTCCTGATACTGTGCGGGCAACAGGCAGCCGCGCAGGAACCGCTCGGCCAATTCGTAATACTGCGGATACCCGGCCTGTCCCAGCAGCAGCGCCGTGCGGATTACGTCGCCCGTCTGGTTGATTTCGCCGCGCGAGATTTCATTGGCCGTGTGCTCGGGCATCACCTCATCGACCCAGCCCCACGAACTGGAGTACTCCGCAACGCCCACATCGAGAATACGGCGGCAGCGGGCGATCATGTCCGCGTCGTCGGTGCAAATCGCATAACGCGTGATCCCGCACAGCGACGACGTGATCGAATGAATATGTCCGCCGGAACTCGATACCTCGCGAAACCGTCCATCCTGGGCAAAGGTGGTTTCGAGCGTCGCTCGCGCGAAACGTCCGGCCAGTCGCAACGCGCGTTCGTCTCCGGCCAGCGCGTAATACTCCATCAAGGGCTCGACGAGTCGACCGCTGGTGGTGGCATCGTTTCCCGCACCGAGAAGCCGGGCTTTCAACCCGGACTGCTTTGCTTTTTCAGCGGAGAGATGCCCTTGTTCGTCCGTGGACTTTTCCAGAGAGGAAATCACCTCGCGCAATTCGTCCCGCGCCCAGGCATCATTGCGCACGCGGGCCAGCGCGAGCAGCCCGAGAAAGCCCTCGCGTTGATCGTGGAGCACAACGCTCCTCTCGAATCCGTTCGCCGGATCCATGAACGCGCTCAGGTGATCCGGGTTGTGGTACATGTCGCGGCAATAGCGGGTCAGAATCTCCAGCGAATCGGCCTCCGGGACGATCCCGACCGTTTCCTGGGCAAGCAGGAACGCCCACAGCGCTCGTCCCACGACGTGAGCCACGCCGTTGTCGAGAGCGTGGCTGCGGGCCGCGGGGTTGAATCGCCCGGTTCCGTCGGCAAGCCGGTCAGAGTGCCAATAAAGTTCCGGATAAAGACCCGGTTGCCATGCAGTCGTCGCGCGGTTCGCCGGATCGTCGAGCGGCGGGCGCCGGCAACGATCGCGGTTCACATGCTGAGCCAACGAACGCGTGGCCAATTCAACGGCCAGCTTAATATCGCTGCGAACGTGAGCCCCTTCGGGAACCACGAACTTGGCCTGCCGGTCCGGCGGGGAAGCTGCGTCGACCGAAGCCCATTGCTCCACGACCACCGGCTTCGAAGCGACGCCGGACTGTGCTTTGGCGTCGACACGCCCCTGCTGCGGCGACTCTCCGGCAAGAACCGTGCACGACAAGGCACCGATCATCTGCCCCGGCGAGGCTGCCAACATGATCGCGACCACAACTCGAGAACATTGCCGGAAACTCATTGCTTATTCCCCTTGCCGGAGTCGCAAGTGATGTTCGCTTGTCGTCCGCTGGAAACACACGGCTGGCCAGTTCATACAGACTGCGGATCAACTTCACCCTCCCTCTGGAGGGTGAAGTCAATACCGCATATTCCATGTCATCAACAAGCCACCCGACGGGCCACCCCATAAACGCAGTCTCACACTTTTTCCATCTGCGCCAGAACGAAATCCCGCGCGCGGGGAACGTCGGGCAGCGTGAGATGCTCGAGAATCAGATCGATAGGGCGATCAAGCTGCGCCAGCAGCCGCAGGTACAGCGGATAATCGAGCACGCCCATGCCGGCGGCGGGCAGATCCGTTCCTTCGGCTGCGGCCTTCACGTCCTTGGCATGAGCCACCGCGATCCGCTTGCCGAGGCGCCGGAACATGTCCTCCAGCATAGGCTGCATCTTGGGCAGCTCTTCCTTGCGGAAATAGTTGCACGGATCCATCACGACCTGGAGCGCGGGAGACGGCACATCCTTCAGCAGCCGCTCGGCGCGATCGATCGAGCTGATGATGTTCTTCCAGTAAGCCTCGATCGAGATGACCGCACCGGTCTTCTCGGCCGCGCGAACGAGACGCTCGAAAGCGCCGCGGCACTGCAGGTAGCTTTCCTCGATCGCGTTCTCAGGGGCGTCGTCCCATTCGGAAGTGCGATTCAGCGTTCCCGTCTCCGTCGATATCACGGGGCAGCCGAGCCGCTTGCAGTTGGCGATCAGAAGATCCATCCGCTCCTCGCCACGGCGCCGCCGTTCGACATCGGGATCCACGACGTTGTAGTAACCGAAGATCGCGGCGATCCGCACTCCCTCGGCGGCAAAGCACGACGTGATCCTCTCGGCCGCTTTCCAATCCGGCTTCCACGGATCAAAAGCGACGTCGGCAAAAGAGAAACTCGTGAGCACGCTGCTGAAACCGTCCTTGCGGATCTGGCGAACGGCCTCCTCGAGCGGCAGCTTCGAGTAGACGCTCGCGTCAATGCCCAGCCGGATCTGCGATTTGGCTTTCGCCCGCAAATCCGCAGCGGCCGGCGCAGCCAAGCCCGAAGCGCCGATTGCCGACGCGCCGAGAACGGCCGCGCCCATCGTCTTCAAGCAGCGGCGGCGTGACACCCGATTGCACTTCAACGCTTCATGGGATGCGGCTTCGCTGGATGTGGTTGGCCTGAGCGTCATGTTCTGCTCCTCGCGATGTGGGTGGGATAATCCGGACGGCCTCGGCAACGCAACGCGGCCCTCGCGACTCGCGATCGCGCATACGCCACGCAATGCGGGACTCTGCCGCCGGATTCTGTTCCGGCTGTCGAGACACGGCTACTATGCGAATTGTGAACCACGCCCAGACGGAATGGTACTGGGGACCGAACTTCATTTGATGGGACGCAAACACGCCATGTACGAACCCAAGTTAAACGTCGGCAAGCTGAAGCTGGTGATCCTGGCAGCCGCCCTGACAGTCGGCGGAACGCCCGTCGGCCTTCGCGTCGCACGGGCCGCGGACGCCGCGAAACCCAATCCGAATGCCCGCGAGTTGCCCGGGCTTCGCAAATTGATGGACGTCCCGCTCCGCGATACGTCGATCTGCCGCGGACCCGACGGCATTTGGTACATGACCGGAACAGTGGAACCGTTCTGGGCCTACAACGAGGGCATCAAGCTGTGGAAATCGACAGACCTGACCAAAGGGAATTGGGAACCGCTCGGGTTTGTCTGGAAATATGGCGAGAGCCCCTGGCACAAGCCGTACCTTCGCGAGCGTAAGCCGCTGTGGGCCCCGGAGATTCACTATCTCAAAGGTACCTTCTGGCTGACCTACAGCCTCCCCGGCTGGGACGGTTCAGCCCGCACGTCCGGCTGCGGTCTGCTCAAGAGCACCAGCGGAAAACCCGAAGGACCTTACGTCGATGTGCACCCCAACGAACGCATCGGGGACGAGATCGATGCGTCGCTTTTCGAAGACGAGGACGGCACGGTCTACTTTCTATGGCACAGCGGCAAGATCGCGCGGATGGTGCCCGATATGACCGGACTGGCCGAACCCTATCACTGGCTGAAGATGGCGGCCAAGGACGCCGACCCAAAACACCATTCCGGTCTATGTGCGGGCATCTTCGGAAAAGACTCCTTCGACCACATCGGTTACGAAGGCATGTTTCTGTTCAAGGCGAATGGCCGTTACTACCTGTCTTGCTCCGAGAATATCGACGGGCGCTACAGCTGCCTGATATCCACGTCCGCGAACCTTCTGGGCCCATACAGCGAGCGATACGAAGCCATCCCGCACGGCGGCCACAACATGTTCTTCAAGGACGAAAAGGGCCAGTGGTGGTCGACCTATTTCGGCAGCGACAATCTGGCACCCTGGCAGGAACGCCCCGGCATTCTGCCCGTGTCAATCGACAGCGACACGGGTGTCAGAGTACCTGGAAAATAAGGGTATGCGGACGACGGAACGTCGCTCGCCGATCTGATGGCCGCGAACGAATTCGTGCTGTTGCGGAGTGGGGTGGAGCAGGCCCAAAGAGCCATACGCTGCCTGGGCCCGGCTCGCCCGATAACTGCCCAGCTTGCCTGATGTCCGCTCAGGCGATTGACCGCTAAGCGGCCTTCTTCGTTACCGACTTGAAAATCTTGACCGCGGCGGAAGCCCTCTCGGTTCCGCCCATCTGCTCCACGAAGCTCAGGATCGACTTGGCCTGACGCTCGGTGACCTTGATCAAGCCGGCCAATTCCTTCGCGGTCATTTGTTTGCTGGTGCTGGCGTGACGATGCATGCGGTTCCTCCTTGAGTTGCAAGATCCGTAACCGATCATCGGCCAAACATCGCCGCGAATTGAACTGAGTTGCGCAATTGAAAAAGTCCACACAATCAGGGTATGCGGCGACTCCCCGAGGGATATTGATCGACGTGTCTGGAGTCCGGAGTCCGGAGTCTGGAGTCTGGAGGAAGACAAACGTCCGTCTGGCATCCGGCAATCTGTGAGCTCGTACGAATAAGCCAGGAGTCGCGGAGCGACGGCACGAAGGTAGACGTGGGTTTCAACCCACGGCGGGCTGCGCCGGCATCCGGCATCCGACATCCGACATCCGGCATCCGGCATCCGACATCCGGCATCCGGCATCCGACATCCGGCATCCGGCATCCGACATCCGGCATCCGGCATCCGACATCC
>CAIPEB010000099.1 GCA_903863885.1 uncultured Planctomycetaceae bacterium
AACAGAAGATGAGCGACTGCGCGCCAACTTGCGTGGTCTCATCGGAGGTGGCTGCACGGATGCGCGTCGGCTGAAACTCGGCATTTGCGAGTAATCACGAGGGGGCCGGACGGCCAGCGTGACGAGGGCGCCGTAGAGGAACAGCAATTCATAGGTCCAACCGCCTGACATGGACCCGAGTATCAAATACGCGATGGCCCCGGCCGCGCACCCGACCTGCCTTGAACGGATATCAGTACGGAAGAGTTGAAGGAGAACACCGATTATCGGAAGTACGACGACTGCACCAAACGTCACGATGCCCCCCTTGTACAAGGTCGCAAGGATTCCCACGTGGGGCGCGATTGCGCGATCGTCGCCGTCAATGACAACGCATGACCGAAAGCGACTCCCCATACCTTTTCCGAAGGTCACTTCCGAGACGCCGTTCAAATCCTCGAACATCATCTGGGCCTCGGTAAAGCGATCCTCCTCGCGCAGGTGTGTCGAGAAAAGTCGATCCAGCAGGAATGAGTTGGTTGCGAGCGAAGAAACGGTGAGCGAAATAGCGATAAACGCAGAGGCGGCGATTAGTGCGGCTGTAAGCCTGTTACGCGCTGCGGCCCAAAAACTCAGCAGTAAAGCGCCGCACCCGGTCAACACAACGGAGCGCGTGGCGGAGAGACAACCGGCAACCAAGATGAGCGTTGCCGCACCGCACGCAAAGAGCGTACGTAACACAGAATGCCAGCGCGTCTCGGCGGTCTTGGCGGCGACGAACAACCCGGGAAGGCACAAAGACAGGAAATTGACGCAGTCGTAAAGCGCATATGTGAAGACGCGGCCGTTCTCTTGAACGGGAGTGATAAATCCGAGTGCTAACCCGGCGAGGTTGAAGACCAGAAACGCAGCTGCAACTACCGCAAAAGTGTTGAGTCGGGAAATCGCCCGTATTGGCCCTCGGCGCTCTGTCCAATAGATGCCGAACGGCAAACCGAGAAACATGGTGACGTCGATCCCCCACCAGCGAAAGTCGGCGCGCCGCATCGCTCCGCTAAGAGCCATGAACATAAAGGCCAATAAGGGAACCGCCAGACGACGATGCGCAAGGCTACCGATATGAGCAAGCGAAATCGATTCAAACAAAGCAAGCAGGAGTGCTATGCCGAACAGTATGACAGCGAAAGGAACTTCGTCTATTCGCATGTCGGGAAGAAGCGTCTCTGGAATCCCGGAGCAGAGTAACGCGGCACCGAGAAACAAATCAGTGAGGCCTTGCGAGAATACGGTCGGACTCTCGGCGCGAGCGTGAAGTCCGGAAGTGGTGAATCCCGCGGGGAGAGTCATGCCGTTGCTCCCGGAAGGCACAAGAGCCCGCATTCCCGTTGCACTCGCCAACACAGTTTTCTGGCCAGCGCCGGAATCCGGTACCACCAGTAGAGGAAACATCGTGTGCGTGGTGAATATCGGTCAACGCCATAACGCCGCGCGAATTTGAGGCACTCCTGCCGCCGGAGATGCTGAAGCGTCGCGGATTTCGAGGCGTCGTGCAGGCGAAACGCGGCCAGAAAGTCCGGCACGACGGAGAAGGTCGACCGGCGCGCCAGTCTTGTGAAAAGGTCGTAGTCCATGATGAACTGCAGTGACCGATCGATTCCTCCCGCGGCTTCATACGCTTCACGCCGCCAGAATGTGGCGGGCTGGAAGACGTTGTCTTGGCCGTAGAATCGGAAACGATCGTAGGTGGCCGATATGCCGCGAGTCAAAGTCCCGAAGCCGCGGACGTGAGTCCCGGTGCAGTCGATGGCGTACGCGCCACCGGTTAGCACACTCGCCTTCGGATGTGAGGTAAAATGTCGAGCCACGGATGTCAGCGCACCAGGAAGCAGCAAATCGTCGGAGTTGATCCAGCAATACACGTCGCCGGTCGCCCGCTCAAAACCTTTTGCAATGGCGTCGGCCTGGCCTCGGTCGGGCTCGGAACACCAATACGCAAGTTTGTCTGAGTATTTCGCGATCGTCGTTACACTCCCATCCGTGCTGCCGCCATCAATGACGATGTACTCTGTGTTGCGATAATCTTGGTTAAGTACAGAAAGGAGCGTGGCTTCAACATACGCTGCCTGGTTGAAACTTGGGGTGACAACGGTGAGACGCAGGCTCTTCATAAGGGTGCCTTCCGAGGGGGCGAACTTGTACAGCCGCGAATCACACAATCGCGGTATGTCGTTAACCGACAGAGCGGGTCAAATGGGCGGCGAAATGTACCGTGCGCGGTGTGGGGCGCCGAGGCGTGCCCGACGACACTGCTGCGAACAGTCCGCGCAACCGCGTGGTCGGGGAGGCACGCGTGCACGGAGCGAGTCGCGGCCTGTGTGGGCACAGGAATGCCAAGTGAATCAGGTTTCATGGGAGCTGTCTGGCAGGTTAAGCCACGCGATCAGAAGGTGTATCGTGAGGAGAAGACACGATGCTAGCGTCCCGGCGAGGACGGCGCATACGGCGCCGACCGCGCCGAATGAGGGGACCAGCAAGTAAGACGTCAGTGAGATTACGAGCGTTGCTGCCAGGGAGGCGGGGACTGTCTTGCGAAAGAGCCTGGCAGCCTGAAGCAAGAAGCCGAGGGCGCCGTTCACGCATTGGACAATTGAGACGACGGCTATCAGAGTAAACAGAGGCGTGGAGGCAATGAACTCGTGTGAAAATAGCAGTCGCAAAAAGTGCGCTCCGCCGAATACGGAGAGGAGCACGATGAACAGGCCATTGGAGGTGCCGAAGGCGACAACGAAGGTTGCTATCTTTAAGAAGGCCCACCGGTCACCTTCGAAAAAATGGCGAGAAAGTCGCGGGAGAACGGCTTGGCTTACGGCGATTTGTATCACGTAAAGGCCTGTGACTACCGCAGTAAGTGAAGCGTACACGCCAAGGGTGGCTGAACCACAATGTGAACCGACAAAGTAGCGTGGGATGTTGACATTCAAGGAGCTAAGTAATGTGACTATACCAAGGGGAAGGGCGGTCGATAGGATTTCGTGCAGTCGGGCGCGTCGCCATGTAGGCCGAAGGGAGGAAATGAATGTGACGCTGAAAACAGGTGATGCTGTGGTTCTGGGAAGTGGGTGCAAGCTGTTGATCGTGCTCAGGGTGCCAGCGTCGTAGAAAATCAAAGTGATCAATGAGCCAATGCACATCCCGACAATCGCGAGCGGCAGGCTTCCTGTGAGCGTCGCGGCAATCGTGAAGCCGACGAGGGACATGAGGCTCCGCAGGACGGTCGATGATGCAATTGAGTTGAAACGCTCACGTCGTTGCAGTTCGCCGTGGCAAACATCGACCAGAGCGTCAATGGCCTTTGAAAGAGCGAGCAACAGGATGACAGAGGCCAATGCGGGTGAGTAGCGTCCGACAAGTGTGGTTATCGCGATGAACAGGAGGGCGCCCGACGTCGTTGCGAGGCGCAGACCGAAATAGTCGGAAAAGGCAGTTCTTCCCGAGACATCGGTCGCCTGAAGAGATCGCAATTGCAGATTGGCAAACAGGAACACAGGGGCCGTTATGGCCAGACCAAGAGCAAACCGACCTACAACTTCGAGCGTGGTGGTCTTTGTCAGGATGGAGAAGACGGCCCATTGACTGAGTGCATATACGGTGTTCCCGGCCACAGTCCAGGCGATATGTGCAGATAGGCGCGGGGGTGACGCGGTTATCGAACTCTGCGCCGTGCGTGATGGAGCGAAGGATGTCTCCGCGCGTGGTACCCCACGCGGAATAGTCGACGTGCCGGTTGCAAGCGAAATCGTCGGCCTCGAGACTGTGACTTCGATGGTCATGGTACGGCGAGAGGATTAATCCACGGTAGTGCTGATGTCGAATGGTTCAAACGAAGTGCCGGAACTTGATATTAGTTAATTGCGCTGGCTGGATTGCAGTGACAGTAATTGTGCAGTTTCCTGATCGGAAGTCTGGAATAACCGGGGCGCCTTCGGAGAATCGCTGTGTGCCGGTGGACTGCGGCGAGTAGGGTAGTGGAATCGGTTTCGCGGTTACAATAGCAGTTCTTGAATGGAGCGATTGAACGCCCGCGAGGTAGGTGCGCAATCCGATACAGATCGACTTGCACGTTGACAGCACTGGGGGGTGGATAGGTGCATATCCGCGGACCGATCACACGAAGTCGACCAGTACGTCGTTGTGGGGCGCCCAGATTGCCAAATTGGGCGTGGCAATGACAGCTTGCAAAGGGGGGCCGTCCTCGGTCTCTTGCAGAGTGCCATGGCCGCTTGCGAGAACCGACTACGCCGCCATGGGAGGGTTCGTCGTGGCGAAAGTCGGATGTGAGCCGAACTGCGGGACGATGTCGCGCAAGGCTTCCGTCACCATTTCGTGCGGGGCGTTGGCGAGCTGTTCGAGACGCTGCATTGCGACAGTTGCTTCGGCGAGTGTGATCGAGTTGCAGCGGGCGACTTTGATCTTCCTGTGACTGGTGGCGACGTGGGTTTCGCCGTCGGCGTTCAGTTCCTCATAAAGCTTTTCGCCGGGTCTGACGCCCGTAAACTGGATCTCGATGTCTTCGCCCACGCGCAAGCCTGACAAGCTGATCAGGTCGCTTGCGAGATCGACGATGCGCACCAGTTCGCCCATGTCGAGGACAAAGATCTCGCCCCCTCGGCCCATGGCGCCGGCCTGGATGACCAGTTGCGACGCCTCGGGAATTGTCATGAAGAACCTGCGCATGTCGGGGTGGGTGATAGTCACGGGGCCCCCGCGGGCGATCTGTTCGCGGAAAATCGGAATCACGCTTCCGGCCGAATCCAGCACATTGCCGAACCGGACCGTTACGAAGCGGCACCGCGATTTCTGAGACAACGCCTGCACGTACAGTTCGGCTACCCGCTTGCAGGTTCCCATGATGCTCGTCGGATTGACCGCCTTGTCCGTCGAAATCATGACGAAGGACGTCGCGCCGGATTGGTTGGCGAGGTCAGCCAGACGACGGGTTGCGAGGGTGATGTTCTTGACCGCTTCGCCGGGGTTGGCTTCCATCATCGGCACGTGCTTGTAGGCGGCGGCGTGGAATATCGTATCGGGAGCATGTTCCCGCATCAGTTGCTTCATTCTCGCAACGTCGTTGATGTCCGCCATGCAGACGAAAATGCTGGCTCCCGGAAACTGACTTCTCAACTCGCGTTCCAGGAAGAACTGGCCGTTTTCCGAACGGTCCACCAGAACGAGTCGCTCCGGCTTGAATTGCAGAAGCTGGCGACAGATTTCCGATCCGATGCTGCCGGCGCTGCCGGTGACAAGCAATGACTTGCCGTTGATCCACCGGTGCAGGGCGTGAAGGTCAAGTTGGACCGGTTCTCGCCCAAGGAGATCCTCGATGGACACCTGACGGGGACGCAGGTCGATGTTTCCCCGCAGGAGTTGCTCATAGCTGGGAAGAACCTTGACGCTGACTCCGGAGGCCTTGCCCTGAGTTACCAGTCGGCGCACCTGTTGGCCGGAAAACTGCCCGGCTGTGATCAGCACATCGCTGACATTGCTGGACTTTGCCAGTGAAAACAGATCGTCCAGTCCGCCAACGACGGGTACGCCGCCGATGTGCGTTTCCAGTTCGTGCTTGTCTCCGGCGATAAAACCGGCCACTCGATAGGGGAGACTGGGACTGCGGCGGATGGCTCGCAACAGGGCTTCGCCCGCATCATTGGCGCCTACGATAAGGACGGGAGTCTTGGCCGTGTTGAACATCGGCAGATGCTCCGTCTCCTCGATAAAGCGTCCGGCGGACCGCAGACCGCCGATGACGACAATCGTCAGTCCCCAGTCCATGAGGAAGACGCTGCGCGGCGTTACGGATCCCGGGGAGGAAAGGAAGACTGCAAGAAGCAACAGCAGAGAACTGGCGGTGGCCGCTTTCACCAGCGCCATGAGATCGTGGAAGGTCACATAGCGGTTCCAGCCCTGAAAGACGCGAAACCACGTGAAAACCAGGAGTTTGATGGCCAGGCACCATCCGATGGTGGTGGTAAGCGGGGCCCAGGCCTGGCCATAAAGGTCGCCGTCGAATCGGAGCCAGAAAGCACCCAGGTGTACCAGCGCAAGGACCGGCATCAACGCCAATGTGCACAACGCGTGGCGATAAACCGGCCTCAAGCCATTCAACGATGACAAAGCACAAATCCGTGTCATGTTATGCCTGATTTCGGTTAATTCACGAACTGGCACGCGACGTGGCCGCTCTGAGTTGGGGTGCGACTTATAGCTCACAGGTACCGAGGTGTAAAGGTTGGTTGTTGTGCGAGGCGAGCATCCGGCAGCACCATCCATGGGGTCTCATGCGGCCCAATGCCTGGTCTCATCGCGGCAGATTGCCAGCGGAATTGGATCTTCCAGCCAGTCGATCGCGGTGTGCTTGCGCGAGCAGTTGCAGAGTCGATGCGTCTTCGGCGTGCCGGCGCAGGCACCATTGCAGATTCTCCACGGCCTCGTCGAAACGGCCAGCGCGAATGAGCAGCGAGCCGTATTGCCTGCGGCTGTCGAAATCGTCGGGTTGGGCCTCCACCGCTCGACGCTGGCAGTCGACGGCCGCGGGGAGATCTTCGAGGAACTCGTAAACGGAACTGGCCTCGCGCCATTGGGCGGCCGCCACGCGACCTTCCGCGGCCTGCTGAGCCCGCGCCGGCAGGATGCGGACAAACTCGCGGCCGGCCAGGCGGGCATCGTCGGGACGCTGAGCGTTGCGATAGAAATGGTACAGTCTGCCCATGCCGGCAGCGTCGGGCTCGAAAGTACTGGCGAATACCTGCGCCGGAAGCTGCGGTGCCACTAAATCAATGATAGCCGACTGACTTTCGGGTTCGCGATGAAAAGCCTGCTTCCACCAGACAACGGCCTCGGCATACTTGCCGACCAGCGCGGCTTCCTTTCCCGCGGCGACCTGCACAATTCCCTTTCGAGGGCGCACCTGGACGGCCTGTGCAATCAGAGCCTCTTTGGGGATGGCCTGCGGGCCTTCCAGAAAACTCAACTCCGCCAGGTACACGTACCCTTCACCCTGCAAGGGACAAAGCCGCAATGCCTTGCGACAGGTTTGGATCGCCGCATCCACAAGCCGGCGATTGGGACCCACAGCGACATTGAGCCATTTGTCCTGATCAGCGCGGGAAGCGAATGACGATGCCAGCGCTGCATCACGGATCTGCGAGAGATTCATCGGGTTTTCAGCGGTCTGTTGAGCAAGCTCAAATGCCTTCATGTAGGCAACTGTCAGACGCAGGTTGGCTCGGCAGTCGTTCGGGTTCTTTCGAACCGCGTCTTCCAATGCACGCTGTTGAGCGGCGATCTGATCCGCCGGCGAATCGTTGCCTTCGGGAAGATCCAGTTTGCCGCGAGTGATTTTCAGGTATTTGTCCCAATCGCCGGACGCCTCCGCGGACGGCAGGCGGTCCTGAACCATGATGAAGCTGAGCAGCAAGGCCATGACGGCGAGGCAGGCCCAGGCGGGACGCTGCAGTTCGAGTATTGCGTCGGATCGCGAATCGATCTGCCTCAGCCGGAAGCAGCATGCAACCAATATGATGGTGACTGACATGCAGGCGGGACTGTACCAGACGAAATCGCCGAATGAATGCACGACGCTGGCGACGAGGGCTGCGGTGATCGCCGTGCCGCAGGCCTGAGTCCGATTCGATTGCGAGCCGCGATTGCCCTTGCGAATCAGGCTCGATGATGACGTCAAAGCGGACGCGATTCCGATCAGCATGCATCCGAGGCCCAGTCCGCCCGTCTCGAGCAGCAAGTGCATGTAGCCGCTTTCGGCGTGAGTGAATTCCACGTCGAAGTGCTTTTTCATGTAGATCGGGTAGACCTCCTTGTGCGTTCCGACACCCGTCCCCGCGAGTGTGAATTGTCGGACGGCTTGAACGTCCGCTTCCCAGAGCGGTTGTCGTCCGTTGGCCAACTCTTCCATCGAGCGGGCGTTCCGCAGCGTGCTAAGCCGGTCGGCAAGCGGCTTGTATCCGTAAATCCCGAGCCCGATGAGCATGGTGGCGGCGATTGCGGAAATGCCGACAAGGGCTCGCCGGTTCAACATTCCGTTCCAGAGGTACGAACCCACGCATATGGCGGCAACGAGCAGGATCGATATGACGCCGCCTCGCGAGAATGTCAGAAGTCCCGCGAACGCAACAACCAGGAGGGCCAGCGAAAGGACGTGCGTGACGGCTTCGGATGATACAGAGAATCCTCCGTGCCCGAGGGCACCGGAGTGCAGACGGGATAGCGAGGTGTGCCAGCCGCGCGTGGATCTCGCCGATCGATGATGTCTGCCTTCGGTCTTGCGCCGTGTATCGCCATGACTCGAGTCGGTTCGCTGCCACCACCACAACAGTGGGCCGAGGCCCAGCGCCAGGAAGTGGGCGAAGTGATTCTGGTTCTGAAACGTTCCCTTGGCCGCACCAAGCGTGTTTCGCAGCGGATGTTCGTAGATCCAAAGGAACTTGCCGTTTCCTCCCAGATATTGGGCCAGGCCGAGAATGGCCATGCCCGTCGCCGAGCAGGCAATCCACCGCAGCAATCGTTCAACATCCTCCAGAGACTGCACACGCTGGACGATCGCGAGAAAGAGCATGGCATAAGCCAGATACATGACGAGCCCGCCCCGAGTCTCGCCTGGCGCCAGCGAAATCTGTGACCAGTCACCCAAATGTGTGGATGGGGATGAGCCCGACCACAGGGGGAGCAACTGGTGAATGGCGGGCGACAGTCGCTGCAGGACGTCGCGTGGCAGCGGAACCAGTTGCAGCAGGATGACGCAGAATCCCGCCAAAATGAGCCATTCGCGTCCGCACAAGGTCAGCGCAGCTCGGCGGACGATGCACCGGTGAAGCAGCCATGTCACAACCACCCAGCATACGCACGCCACGAACACAAGTCGCCCCACCGGGTGCCTGCCGCCCATGAACAGCGGCGCGACGAACAGCACGGCGGCGATCCCCAGGTCGACAGCCCGCAACAACATCCGAGAGACTGACTGCTGGAATTCCGTGGCGGTCGGTTGCTCCGTCGATCTCATATCACCGGGTTCCTGACTGTCGTGCGCACGAGCCTTCTCGGTATTTGCGAGGATCCCTTTGGTCATCCGGTTCTGGAGCGAAAACGACTCAGTTCCGGACTGGGACGCAGCATGGCAACGGGCATCGGATTTTCCTAAGCGGCTTTTCCCACCAGGCGCGTCGTGGAGCGGCCTTCGATCAAATCGATCAGCACCACTTTGCCGCCCCAGCTTTCGACCAGATCCCAGCCGACAACGGATTCCTTGCGGCGATAGTCGGCGCCTTTGGCGATGATCTCGGGACGCA
This sequence comes from uncultured Planctomycetaceae bacterium, assembly GCA_903863885.1. Taxonomy (GTDB): domain Bacteria; phylum Planctomycetota; class Planctomycetia; order Pirellulales; family Pirellulaceae; genus CAIPEB01. The sequence goes on from CAIPEB010000099.1 coordinate 9,339, forward strand.
GCCCGCGAATCAGTTCCAGCGGCGTGTCATCCCCGAACACGACCACTGCATCCACGCTGGACTGCGATGCCAGGATCTGCGCGCGGTCGTTTTCGTTCTGCAGCGGCCGTTTGCTGCCCTTGAGCCTGCGGACCGACTCATCGGAATTGACTCCCACGATCAGCACATCGCCCAGTTGCCGGGCTCGTTCGAGACAGGTGACGTGTCCGACGTGCAGCAGATCAAAGCAGCCGTTGGTGAAGACGACCCGCTTGCCGCAGGCGCGCGCGTTTGCCGCAAATGAAGATGCATTGTCCAGGGTCATGATCTTGCTGATGAACGACGGAGTGCCGTACCCGACCGCCGCGAGAATCTCGTGGGGCGTTACGGAAGCTGCTCCGAATTTGCCGACCTTCACACCGGCCGCCGCGTTGGCCAGCCAGGCTGCGTCGGTGAATTCGGCTCCCGCGGCCATCGCCGTCGCGAGAGTCGCAGCGACAACGTCCCCGGCGCCTGTGACGTCAACCAGTTCCCGCCGTGTGGCCGGCAGGTGCTGCGACGTCGTGTTCCCCGCGGTTCCTTCCCGCGACACGAGCGTCATTCCGGACGCTCCCCGGGTGATCATGACATGCGCGATGTCGAGCGTCGACGCGATGCGTTCTGCGACTCGCGTGGCCTCGTGATGGTCGTCAGCCCGCGCCTGGGCGAATTGTTCGGCTTCCGCGCGATTGGGTTTCAGCACCGTGGCGCCGCGATAATGGTGCCACGGGAGTTTCTTCGGATCCACGATGACGGGCTTGCCCATCGATCTGCGAATGACAGACGAGCATACGCCGGGTGTCAGTACTCCCTTGGCGTAATCCGACAGAACGATGGCGTCGGCCCAACGGACCAGTTCGGCAACTCTCGCCAAGAACTGCCGTTCGTCGGACTCGCACAACGGATCGCGGCGTTCGCGATCGAGCCGGAGCACCTGCTGGTTCCGCGCCACGACTCGTGTCTTGCAGGTCGTCGGCCGGTTGGCGTCGACGAGCGTGGCATCCACGTCGATCGACAGGTTGCCTGCCTCTCGCAGCAGACGCCGGCCCTGGTCGTCGTTGCCGACGATGCCGGCCAGTTTGACTTGCGCACCCAGGGCGGTCAGGCACGCGGCAACATTCGCCGCGCCGCCGAGCTTGAATTCTTCGCGGTCGATTTCAAACACGGGAACGGGGGCCTCAGGCGAGATCCGCTCCAGCGGGCCGTGCAGGTAGCAGTCCAGCATCAAATCGCCGATCACGGCAATCCTTCGCCCCTGCATCTCGGCGAGCATTTGTCCGACTGTCAACGCGCTGCAGTGCGGCAGTGTCAGGTTCATGCGGCGAGCGCCTTTTGAACGAGATGGTTCAGCACATAGTCCCGGACGCCGTCCTCCAGAGAGGTCATGACATTCGTGTAGCCTGCCTCTCGCAGTTTGAACAGGACGGCCTCCGTGAAGCTCTGATATCGCCCGCGAAGATCCTGGGGCATAGGTATGTATTCGATGCGGGGTGCACGGCCCAGCGCCGAGAAGATCGCTTTTGCCAGATCGTTGAAGCTGCGGGCCCGGCCTGTGCCCACGTTGTAAAGGCCGTTCTCGTAGCGAACAGAGTCGATTGCGAAATGCAGAGTCGCTGCGACGACATCCCTCACGAAAACAAAATCGCGCTTCTGGTCGCCGTCCGCCATGTTGAGCTGGTTCGACTGGAACAGACGGATAAAGCCGGTTTCGAGAATCTGGCGATAGCCGTGAAAGACGACCGATGCCATGCGGCCCTTGTGGTTTTCGCGGGGACCGTACACGTTAAAGTACTTCAGCCCGGCCCAGCGAGGCGGCGCCTTGCACTGTGACCTCGCCCAAAGATCGAAAAGGTGTTTCGATTCGCCGTACAGATTCAGGGGCTGATAACGAGACGGCGAGCAGGCGTCGTCATAGCCTTGCGAGCCATCGCCGTAGGTGGCGGCGCTCGATGCGTAGACAAAGGTGCGACGCGAGTCGGCGCACCACTGCCAAAGCCGCTGCGTGTAAGCGAGGTTGTTCTCCATGATCCATTCACGATCGCTTGCCGTGGTGTCGCTGCAAGCGCCCAGATGGATCACCGACGAGACGAGCGAGCCGCTGCTCTGCAGCCACTCGTTCAGGCTGTGCATGTCAATGCAGCCAGTCAGTCGCATCCATTGCGAGTACCGGACCTCGGGGCAGGACGCGTGCAACCGGACGCGGCCTCGCAGCCACGGGTAGTCGTCCACCGCCACGATGTCGGTGTAGCCTCGCCGATTCAACTCCATGACGAGGTTGGAGCCGATAAAGCCGCTGGCACCAGTGACCACAATCACGCTATTTCCCCCCGATTCAAGGACGCTGATATCCGAGAGGTCGGAACGGTAGCGGAATTGGCAGATTGGGTCAACTTGGATCTTGAACCGGCGATATCACTCCGGGCGCAAGCGGGGTCGGCAGCTTGCGTCGGGCCTTCAGGCCAATGGCGACTCTGTGCAGCCCCGGCTGGAATCGGCGGTTAAAGGAGGTCGTTTCAGGCGGCTCGCCGACGAACCTTGGGAGATGCCGGCTCGGTGTGCTGCTCGTCGCTCGACGGCTCGTCGCCGGAAGATGCGTCGTCTTCCTGGCCATATCCATGGCCGTAGCCGTAACCATAGCCATAGCCGTAGCCGCTGCCGTACCCGTAGTAGCCACCCTCCTTTTCGTCGCCGACTCGATTGGCAACGATGCCGCGGAGATTCGCTTGGACGCTCAGCAGACTCTCCACCGCGCGAAGCACCAGGCGGCGGTGGTTCTTTTCCGGTTGGACCACCATCAGCATGCCGTCCACGATGCGTCCGATGATAGCTGCGTCCGTCGCGGCCATCACGGGCGGGCAGTCAATCAGCACCTGATCGTATTGGGTCTCGGCCCATGCCAGCAGATCCGAGAATCGCGAATCGCTTAGCAGTTCGGCGGGATCAGCGGGCTTGGGCCCGCATGGCAGGATGCAGAGACCTTCCACTCCGGTCTCGCGCACCCGCTGTTGGCACATCGCCGCGAGATCTTCGTCCGATCGCAGTACGTCCGAGAGACCGCCCAGACCCCGCACTTTGAACAACTTTGACAAGCCGGGCTTGCGCATGTCGGCGTCGATCAGCAGGGTTCGTTTGCCGGCCTGGGCGAAGGATACGGCGAGGTTCGAGATCACGGTGGTCTTGCCATCGCCGGGTTCGGAACTTGTCACGCTTACTCGTTGCATCTCCTGTCCGGCGAAAGCGAGCGTTGTGCGCAGGGTGCGGAACGCCTCGGTCTCGACGGTCGTCGGCGCGGCGTGCATGTGAATCGATGCTGCGCCGTCGGCAGGGGAGACGGCGAGTTTGCGGATCATTGCGAGCAACGGCACGCCGGTTTGCTCCGTCAGTTCCTCGGGGGAACGGAAACGATCGTCCAGCAGGTCGATGACGTAGACGACACATATTCCGATTCCGAGTCCGCTTATGAGGCAAAGCGCGCCAATTAGCGACAGCCGCGGAGATACGGGTCTGAGCGAGGCTGTCGGTTCGCTGACGATCGAGACCTGCACATCGGCGCGATCTCGCTTGAGATCGATGTTTGCGATGCGGTCGAGGAGCGTGTCGTGCAGGTTGCGGAGACGCTGTTCCTCGTTTTCCGCCATCTGAAGTTCGGCCATGCAATCGTTCAGCTTGATGGCCTCGGACTCGGCGATTGTGTATTGTTCGGCCAGCTTCTTCTCGTGTTCCCAGGTCTTGGCCAGTTTTTCTTCGACGAACGACTGCAGCATCGGCCCCAGTTGTGACTGGTTTGTCTGATTAAGCCGGTTGCTGACGTTGGCCTGGTATTCGGTCAGGTACGTTTCCGAGTTTTGGATCGTCTGTTTCAGACGCAGGATTTCAGGATGAGTGGGCCCGTAATGCTTGCGCAGCGTCTCGAGCTTTGCGCGTTCCTCGAGCAATTGGCGTTCGACCTGGCCGGCGACTTCCGCGTATTGCGGGTTGAGCCCCAGGGCGCTCATCAGCATTTCCTGGCCCACATTCGGCTCGACCGAGATGAGGTGTTCGCGGAGATCGCCGCCGTTGCGGATTGCATCGCGAACGGCCGTGAGGGTCGCCTCAAGTTGGAGTCGGTTCTTCTGGATTTCGACGAGCGTTTTGTTCAGTTCGATGACGCGTTGCACCAGCGGGTGGATGATCTCGGCGCCGTCGCGGACGACGACACCCGCGCGGCGCTTGATTAACAGCAGTTGATGCTGTTGGTCCGCGAGTTTCTTCGCGGTTTCCTGACGCTCGTTGTCCAACAGTTTGACGAGTTCGACGGACACATCCTTGTGCGTCTTTTCCACGAACTTGATGTAGGAATTCACGATCGCGGTCACGACGGATACGGCGGCCTTCGGCGACTTGGAGCGGTAGCTGATCTCGATCACGCTCGTGCGCCGGGCGCCTCGCGCAGTCAGGTTTGCGCGGAGCGTGTCGACCCATTTCTCGCGGGGTATCTCGGCGAGATCGACTCTCGCGGCGATCGGTTGCTTGTTCAGATCCTCGATGGCTCCTTCCAAGACGACGGCGCTCGTGAAGAGCTTCTCGTAGGTGGGAATGAACATGTCGGCCGTGCTGGTGGACGTGGTCGTCGCATTGAATACGTCGCCCCCCGTCTGGTTCACCAACAGCGAGGCCGATGCTTCGTAGACTCGCGTTGCCGTGAAATAGTAGAGCGCGCCGAGCAGGGAAGTAACCGCCACCGCCGTGACCACGTACGACATGCGAAATCGCAGCACGCGCAGGAAACGCAGCGCGGCGTGCACTGCGTCTGCTGCCGCCATTGTCCCCGGGTCGCCCAAGGCTTCCTGCGACTGCGGTTGCATGGTTCCCCCTGCCTTCCTGCGGATCAGAATCCCGGTATTGCGGCGCTGAATCCGAAACGAACGAAGTCGCGAAAAGTGCCGACGACAAACGTGACCGGCGTCTCCTCGACGCTGACGACGTCGCCGGCCGCGAGGCGGATATTCGCGGTTCCGTTCTGCTTGGCTTCGCGGAAGGATGCTTCGATCACGACGGGCTCCACGCGATCGGGCAACTGCCGCACGATGTGTATCTTGTCCGCGATCTCGATCGTCCGGCCTCCGGCCAGCGCCACGGCATCGAGCAGGCGGAGTTCCTGGTCGTCAGGCAACTCGAATTGGTCCGCTTTCTTCACCAGTCCGATCACGTGAATGAACCGTTTCGGCTTTTTCATCACCATCACGGTGGCGCCGTCTTCGACCACGAGGCTTTCGCCGCCGTGGGCCTGCTCGAGGTCGATTTGCTCCGTCCTGGGCGGCGAGATTTGAGACTGAGCGCCGTCATAGGCTGCAAGCACGACGTTGCCATCGGGACCTCGCTGAGCAGCCGATGCCGGATTCGCGGTGGCCGGATGCCGCAACTCGATGATCGTGCCCGCGTCTTTCGACAGGCCTCCGGCCTGGACAATCGCTCCCAGCACGTCCGTGCTGGACGTCGGCAGTTCGTAGGTGCCGGGCTTCTCCACCGCGCCCACGACAGTCACGCGATTTGATTTCCGGTTATCCAGAATGACCGTCACGTTTGGATCCACGAACTGGCCGCGTCGAATGCTCTCGGCCCGGATCAGTTGTTCCGCCTGGTTGAATTCCAGCCCGGCGATCTGCACGGCACCGACGAGGGGGACAGTCACGTTGCCGTCCGCGCCTACTCGGGCTTTCGTTCCGAGCGGCTTTTCCAACTCGACGCCGGTGGCAATCGTGATTTCTACGACGTCGCCGGGGTAGATGACGGCATTGTTGCCCGTGGCACGGGCCAATCTTGAAAGGTCCACGTTCTGCAGACTGGCCGTCCGGGGCGCCATGAACTCGCGCGGCAGGGAACCGGCTTTGTACAACTGGCCTTGCCGGCAACCCGAGCCGGCCAAAGCGGCCAGCAAGGCGACGAGGCCGAGCAGGCACGGCCGTTTCGAAACTGCCGTTACCGAACAAGCCAGCGACAGGAAGTCGGCCGATGGCCCGTGGCAGCCGGGCGCGGAAGCGTTGCCCTTGGCGTTCAGCAATCCGGGATTCGGCGGGCTTGTCAGAACGGGCATCGGGAAAACAGTCTCGTGTTTCGAGGTTGTCTGATAAGTGGATGGATTCGCCCGGCCTGTTCAACTCCTTCGGGACGGCCTGCGGCGAAGGCGGATCTGCCGTCGATCGATGCTCCCGCGAGCGGATTCCTCCGGGACAGCGATCAGCGGATCAACTGGCGGAGTCGTCCTGCGAGTTATGGATGGCAATCGGAATGGCGATTGCAGCTGCCACAATCAGGCCGAACACGACGGGCGCCGAATAGAAGAACTCGCTGATCGGCTTCTGCCCGCGCTCAATCTGGTTGCCGGCAACGATCAGTACTTCTTTCTTCGCAGAAGGCGGAGCCGCTTTGCTGGTCCAGCACCGGCAGATCGTGCATCCGTTTTGGGCTGAGATCTGAAATGTTCCGGCGCCGATGGAGTCTACGAGAAAACGGCCTTGTGCATCGGTGGAGGTTTGCATTTTTGTCTGGCCGTTGATGTTCTGTACCACGACTGGCTCGTTCGCCAGCGGCCGACCTTCGCTGTTCAGCACCTGCCCCGTCAATCGGCCGTCCGCCGCCAGCGCGATATCCAGCGGAACGCCTGATACTGACGACGGTCGCGCTGCCGGAGAAGCGGCCTGAAGGCTCAGTTGCGGCAGCAACAGATTCACCGCAGCCATCGCAACAGCAAGTCCGCGAAAGAATCGAAAAGTCCTCATGGATCCATCCTTGGGTTTTTCGCTCGTCGACTGGATGCATCGTCAGCAAAACGAGCTGCCCTCGCGTTCCCAACTCGCCCCAGCGCGACGCTCACGCCGGACTGCGTCCTGCGTGAGGTGAAGACGTGGAACTCCAGTCCCCCGGCGGGACCAACTCGAACGGGGCGGGATAGTACCGGAAAGCCAGAGACGGAGAAAGATCAAACGCCGGTCCACAGGTGGGGTAGGCAAGACGGACCGATGGCGTGGCGAGGCACCTGAGATCGAAGGGCGTTGGGCGGACTCGTGGCCCAAGCGGAAATCCCCAAGCCCGGCGTCTCGATTCTCGCCGGTTTCCGCTTTCTCATCCGGTTCGGCGCGGCTACTTCATGTCGACACTGCGAAAACGCAGCCGTGAAACAGCACGGCCCCGCCGGAACTCCGGCGGGGCCGCGTGATATGTGCGGGGCTTTGTCAGCCAAGACCGACGTCAGGTTCAACTGGCGTCATCATCGCTGTTGGCTACGGCCAACGGAATGGCAATCGCCGCTGCCACGAGGCCGCCAAGCACCCATGGATTGGCGAGCCATCCCAGGGCGTTGCCTCCGCAATTCTGCCCGAGAACCACTTTGCTATCACTGACGAGCAGGACTCGCTGCTGCGCGGCCGGAGGCGCCGTTCGAGGAGCCCACAGCCGATAGACATCGCGATTGGTCTCCGTTTGGAATTCGCAAACGCCGCCGGAGAGGTTGTTCATGGCGAACCGTCCCGATGAGTCGGTTACGGCCGTTGCCATGATCTTGCCGTTTTGAACAGCTGATACCTGCTTTCCAGCCAGCGGGGCGCCCTGTGCGTCGAGGACCTGGCCCTGCACTGCTCCGGCTGCCTGCAATGCCACATCTCCGACTTTGGCAACGGCGGGCGCTGCTGCGCGTGCCAGATCAGCGGAGAGGAACCCGAAACAGGTCAACGCCACGATGCATCCATGCATCAACTTGGAGACTTTCATGATGGTCTACCTTGCTCTTACTGAGGGGGGGGCGACGTACGCACTTTGGTATCCCATCGATCGGCCTTACAAGCGATCAACTGCAGGAAATCTGTTACGGATGCGCAGATTTTGCGGATTTTTCCGAGAAGGGACTTCCTGAAGGGCCGTTGATCGTCGGGCCGCGCCCTGTCTCGATACGATTGCTGGCTTGAGCCGACACTTGACTGTCTTGCTTGACCATGACCGGGATATCACCGGTTCCATTGGCTGAAGTGTGCGGAAAACTTCGTTTCAAGGTCGGGTATTCGTTGGGCTAACCGATCGCTCAGCAGTCCCGGAGGGGTGCGATTCGCAGTGTCGCCGAGGTAATGCGCCAGTTCTTCACGGGCTTCGGGTGGACCGTGGAGCATGAAATGTACCCAGGCCCACGAAGACCGGTACTGCGATATTCCCATGTCCTCAATCCGTCCGGTGGATTCGAGTCTTTTCAGGGGGACCGTGTTGTGCAGCAGCATGCCCCATTTCAGTTTGGGTAGATGCGGGTTTCCATAGACTCGGTCGGCCGCGGGAACTTCGAAGTACTCGGCCAGTCCCTCGTCGAGCCAGAGCGGCACCATGGGCAGCGCGGCGTGCAGGATAGCGTGCGTGCTTTCATGCCGCAAATCGACGTCCAGTTCCTTGCTGGCATATGCGAAAACCATGCCGGGACCGCGTTCCTTGATGAAGAGCGCGCGGCGATAGGGCACATTTGGAAAGAACTCGTGGATGTAGTCCCGATAGGTCTGCTCTGTGCCGAACAGAAACAGGTGGACGGGCTCCACGTTGTGGGGAAGTTCAAGAGCCTGAGCCACATCGCGCTGAAGTTCGACCAGTTCGTTGAGCGGGCCGGCGCAAGTGTTCAGGTTGAAATCCGCGTGGCAGATAAAAGGCCCGATGCGCCGTTCGTCCGGCCACTTGGCAGCGGGTTTCTCCTGGCCTCGCAGCGGCTGGAGCGGCGACAACAGCACCGCAAGAAAGACAGCTGTCGCGGAAGAGTTCCGAATCGCGAGAGCCAAATCAAGCCGCCTTCCGCCAAGCCAGCCATCGCGACGTTTTCCGTTTGCGCGGCCGGTGTTTCGGGGCGACGATATCTCGTCCGGAAACAACCGCTGCCGGATTCCGGCAACAGATCTCGATGGCCGTCTCCTCGTCGGCGAATTGCGCCACGAATTCAAAGGCGCGGTTGAGCAGGGGCCTGCGCGACTTGGAACCGTGTGCGTCGGTGGCCAGGAAATGCACGGCGTTGTGGTCAAGCATCCACTCGGCCATGTGCTGGGACGCGGGTCCGAATGTGCCCATCAGGCTGCCGGCCGTCACCTGCATCAAGCAGCCCGCGTCGACCAGACGGAGGACTTCTTGAGGTTGCCGCAGGAGTCCCTGATTGCGCTCCGGGTGAGACAGAATACCCGCAATTCCAATCGCTTCGAGGCTCGCCAGCACGGGGTCCAATGCAAAGTACAGCTCGTGGGGCAACTCGAGCAGGACGTGCCTGCCCTGATCAGCCAGTGTCAGGATGTCGCCCGATCGCAGGCCGTTGATCATCGGTTCGTCAATTCGAACATCGGCTCCGGGAAGCACTCGAAGCGGGATGTCATGTTCGTCCAGGTTCCGCTGCAATTCGCACGTGCGCTGTCGGATCAACGCACCGTCGTTGTGGGAATAATTGCCGAGTTGGTGGGGGGTGACGACAACCGTCGTGACCCCGTCGGCCACTGCAATTTCCGCCATCTCCAGCGATTCGTGCCAGGAGCGGGCGCCGTCATCGATGCCCGGCAGCAAATGGCAGTGGATATCGACGAAAGTATCAGGAGCAGTCACGGGTTGTCTCGCATTTTGGGTCAGAAGTTCGGTGGTCTGCCGCTTCGGAAGCCAGGCTGCCCTCCCTGGAAGAAGCCGCGAACTGCAGGCACTGTGTGGCCGGACCTCGCGCGGGGCGGAGTATATCTGTGTGTCGGATGCGGTCAAGTGAAGTTTCTCTCGCTGACGGGCCGCATTTGGGCCTGTCTTCAGTTCGCGTTCTACCTTTTGGTTTCTCCGGTCGCCGGCTGACTGGCGGCCGAACCAATCCGGTCCGCTTTGCGGCGGCCCGGGCGGACAGATCCATGTTGATTTGCGAGTCGACGCAAGCGGAAAGTCGGTTGCTGTCCGCCTGCAGTCGGCACGAGCGGCCCGGAACGGGATACAAAAGGCGCGATTGACCGTCTTATCGAGCCGATGTATCGTGTGAAGGCCCTGAGGGTGCAATGCGCTGACGATCACTTTTGGCACGCATTGTGCGGGTTTTCCGGGAAGTGAAGTTGGCTCGTTCTTGCCCGTTTTGGGAAGGTGGCGTCCGACGACGATACGCAACGCAATGGGATGTGCGGCCAGTGAAATACGCGGCGATTGGACCAATAGCCATCTGTCTTCCGGAACGAGTGGAGACGAACGAGGAACTCAAGGCGGCGTACCCCTCGTGGGACATGGATCTGATTTTCAGCAAGACGGGGATCGCCAAGCGGCACATCGCCGGCCCCAACGAGTGCGCATCAGATCTGGGGGTCGCGGCTGCTCAAAAGCTGTTTCGGGATTACGACGTTGATCCGTCCAGCATCGACTTTCTGCTGCTTTGCACGCAGACGCCCGACTATCCGCTCCCGACCACCGCATGCCTGATGCAGGAGCGGTTGGGATTGCCCACGTCGACCGGGGCCCTGGATTTCAACTTGGGGTGTTCCGGATTCGTCTACGGCCTCGCGCTGGCGGAAGGCCTGATTCGCGCCGAGGTGGCTCGACGCGTCCTGCTGATTACCGCCGAGACGTACTCGAAGTACATCCATCCCGATGACCGAAGTCTGCGGACGATTTTCGGCGACGGTGCGGCGGCCACCTTGCTGGAGGCAGTCGACCAGCCTTCACTGTGCGCCTTCCAGTTTGGAACCGACGGCAAGGGGGCTGACACGCTGCTGGTGGCTCGCGGCGGGGCGCGGCCTGCCGAGCATGCGATCAAACCACGGCACCGACATCGCTGGGCAAGCGATCTCTACATGGATGGCCCAAGCTTGATCAACTTCAGCGTGGCGGAAGTGCCGAAACTGGTGGCCGAAGTACTGAAGGCCGCTGGCCTGGGGATGAACGACATCGATCTGTTCCTCATGCACCAGGCGACCGACAAGATGCTCAGCCAACTGATGGAGCGACTCGGGTTGACTGAGGATCGCATGCCGATCGTACTGCAGGACTGCGGCAATACCGTTTCTTCGACGGTGCCGATTGTGATCAATACTCTGCGGTCTCGCGGGCGAATCAAGCCTGGGGCGAGCAACATGCTCATCGGGTTTGGCGTGGGTTGGTCCTGGGCCGGGTGCATTTGGCGCGAAACCGGAGCCTGAGACGCGGGCTGTTGAGACGCGGACGCTCGGGGATTCAGTCGCCGGGACTCGCCGAAGTCTCTGTCACCATCGGTCGGGCATGCGGCGAGGCATTCCGGTCGGGCAGGCTTCATGGCAGCTGCGCGCAGGCTGGAGCGGTGCCGTGCCCATGCCGTATACTGATGGGCGGGGTTGCCGAGAGGAGTCGTATCATGAGGTCGCTCCAGGGACAGTTTCTGGTTGCGTCGCCGCATTTGCCGGATCCCAACTTTTTCCGAAGCGTCGTGTTGATGGTTCAGCATGACGAACAGGGAGCTCTTGGGCTCATTCTCAACCGACCGACGAACACGACGATTCGCGATCTATGGAAGAAATTGACGGACGAGGAATGTCCCTCCATCCGTCCTGTCGACAGCGGCGGACCGGTGCAGGGGCCGTTGATGGCTCTGCACACGGTTGTTGAGTTTGCCGACAGCGAAGTCATTCCCGGTGTTTACTTCGCATCGCGAGAAGAATTTCTGCGAAAGGTCGTGCACGAAGTCGAGTGTCCGTGTCGAGTGTTTCTCGGCTATGCAGGCTGGGGTGCCGGGCAACTGGAAAGCGAACTCGAAGTCGGCGGTTGGCTGACCGCTCCTGCAACCGTAGAAGAGGTGTTCGGCGATTCGGGAGACCTCTGGCGCAGCGTGGCGGCGAAGATCGGTTCGGAGATTCTCAAGACGGCGGTCAAGGCAAAGCACGTGCCGCAGGATCCCTCGATGAACTGAGGAATCCGCGAAAGGTGCCGCTGTGCAGAAACGTCGCTCGCGGGTTACAAGTCCGCGGGGAAGTCCGACAGCAGTTCGATCCCGCTGGATGTGACCAGGTAGTTCTGTTCGATCCGCAACCCGCACTTCAAATGGGGAGCGTAAAGGCCGGGCTCAACCGTGAAGACTTCGCCTTCCTGAAACCGGTCGTCCCAATTCGGATTCAGATACGGCGGTTCGTGCGGGGCGAGGCCCATTCCATGGCCCAGATGGTGAGGGAAGGAGCCTCTCGCATCGTGTTCCAACAGGTCCTTGGCTTCCGCGTACAAATCTCGAGCGCTGGCTCCCGGCTTGACTGATCGTGCCACAAGTTGAAATACGCTCATCACGGTCTCCCACGCCCGGTGCTGTTCGTCGGAAATGCCGCGAACGGCAAACGTGCGGCAGTTATCCGCGAAATATCCGCGGTAGGCTGGGCCCAGATCAAGAATGTACAGTTCTCCCTCGCAAGCAGTCCTGTCTGGACGCGGCGGGCCCCCGGGCGAAGCACACTGATAGTCGTTTCCCGTGGCGGTCGGAGGCTCTCCAAACTCTTCGACTGCGGCGGCCTGAAGTTGGTTATAGACTTCCAGCTCGGAGATGCCCGGGGCGACAATGGCGCGGGCCCGCTCATACATTTTCTGCGTGGCCTTGATTGCCTTGCGTATCATTCGCAGTTCATCGTCGTCTTTCTGCCGCCGGAGGCGATGGATTGCCGGCTCAATATTGACCCGATCTTCGTCGTCCTGGCCTGGGAAGTGACGCGGAAAGCACGAGAACTCCACGGCCGTCCGCATTCTTCCGCCGGGCCTCGGCACCATCCGACTCAGGGCCTGAAGGCTCCGCTCGGACTGGTCGTTCCGCAACGTGCAGAGCGTCTGGGCGTCGAATGCAACGCACTCGTCAATTGCGCCGGATTCCACGGATTTATTCGGTGCGGCGAGCATGGCTCGGCCGTCGGCCAGAATCGCCACCGCCGAACGCAACACCCACGGGTATCGAATGCCCGTCAGCCATTGCACGTGTTCGGCGAGTGTAAGGATCGCGACGTCGCATCCCAGTTGCTGCATTTCGGCAATCAGGCGTCGCTGCCGCAATCGGCAGCATTCGGGGTCAAGCTGATAGTCGGTCATCATCACCTCGCTTGCGGCGTTTTTCCGGTTTGCTTAGTCTAGGACGCGACGATCGCCCTTGCACGGGAAACGGCTCAGCCCGTACGATCGATCGGTTCTGCAGGTGTACTGACGGCGCACGGATGTTATCGCTCGGCGATTTCCGTCATTCGCTGTCCGACGGTATCACCTTGGGTTTGGCCGTTACTCTGTTTTACCTGATTCGCCCAGTCTGGTTAGCTATGCCTCCGCGGATTATTGCGATTGGTGACATACACGGATGTGCGAAGGCACTTCGTCGGCTGATTCAAGAGATTGAACCGGCGCCATCGGACCTGATCGTGCCGCTCGGTGATTTCGTCGACCGAGGACCTGAATCCAAGGAGGTTCTGGACCAGTTGCTCGAACTGGAATCGAAGTGTCAGTTGGTGCCGATTCTGGGCAACCATGAACTGATGATGCTGCGAGCCTTGCGGGATCTGGGGTCATTGAGGTACTGGCTGGAAATCGGAGGCATGGCGACGATTGACAGCTACGGCGGCGGGATGGATATCCCTGAACAGCATCTTGAGTTTCTGCAGAAGTGCTGTCGCTACGTGGAAACGGATGACTACATCTTCCTGCATGCGAACTACGACGCGGATGCACCGCTCGAAATGCAGCCGGATCGCTTGTTATTCTGGGAGCATCTTGTCAAGAACGTGCCGGGTCCCCACGTTTCTGGAAAGACGGTCGTCGTGGGGCATACGCCGCAGACGTCGGGGGAGATTCTCGACTTGGGCCACGTCATCTGTCTCGACACACACTGCGTTGGAGAGGGATGGCTGACGGCGATGGAACTGAACACCCGGACCAAGTGGCAAGTCAACAAGGACGGAGCCTTGCGGGCGTGAAATCGGTAGCCGCTTCGCTGGAGGTCCCGCACGCAGGAAGCATCAAGCCGATTCACCGCTCGGGTTAATGTCGCTGTACGTGCGGCCGCACTTCTCGCAATCGCTGCCAGGCACGGCTCCCTTGCGCATTTTCCATGCGTGATCGCATTGGCCGACGGGCCGCTCTTTTTCGATGCCGCATTTGCGGCAGGCCTGTGGAGGCAGTCCGAAGGCGGGCGACGCGAAATCGTGCTCGCAACCGTTGGCAAGTCGCCTCGCGTTTTCCTCGCGGCGCTGCTGACGCCGCATTTCAGCGCCCGCCTTCAGCTGATCCAGTTCTTTGCCGAGTTGGTGGTCTTGAAGCATGGAGAGCAGCGCTCGGCCGACCACGAACAGAATCCATCCCGCTAATACAAGCGGCACGATCAGCGCGAGCGCGTAAAGAAAATACTGCTTCATAGGGCTGACGCGGCGAGTCAGTTCTTTCCGTAGACCTCGTCGCGGATCTCCTTCAGATACGCGAGTCCCTGCGTCGCCAGCTGCTCGGGTGAATCGGCAAGCTTTCTCCAGATGCAGCAGAGCTTCGCGACCTTTTCCATGTTCGGGTCAAATGACTCGATGGTCACGCATCCGTTGTAATTGATCTCCTTGAGTGCGCTGAAGAACTCCTTCCACGGCACCAGACCGGCTCCCGGGATGCCTCGTTGGTTCTCGCAAGCATGGACGTAGCCGAGGTACGAACCCGTCTCGCGCACCGCGTCGGCGATGTTGTTTTCTTCGCGGATCATATGGAAAGTGTCGAGGTGAACCTTCACGTTCGACATCCCGATTTCCTTGATGAACTCCACCGCATCGGCGGCGATGTTGATAAAGTGCGACTCGAATCGGTTCAGCGGTTCGATGCCGATAATCAGGTTGGAGTTCTTGGCGGCGTATTCAGCCACCTGACGGGTCGAGTCGGCGCCCCACTTCCATTCTTCTTCGGTTCGCATCTTGCCGGTGAGGTAGCCCCACCCGCAGTAGATAGCGCCGCCGAAAACTTCGGCTCCGGCGTCGTTGCTCAGGTCAACGAGTCTCTTCGCGAATTCGACGCCTCGCTTGCGGACGGCCGGATCGGGAGAAATCGTGTTGTATTCGGGAGGAATGCCGTAGCCCGTGTTAATCGTCAAACCGAGGTCGGCAGCCACCTGGCGCACCTTCTTCGCCGGAAAGTTGTCCGGGTCGAACGGGATGATCTCGACCGCGTCGAAGCCCAGGTTCTTGCAGCGTTCGAGGAGAGCGAGGTCTTTGTCGATGAACGTTTCCGTGAAAAGCATCGTGTGGATACCGAACTTCATGAGACTTTCTCCCAAAGGCTGGACGGGCTGTCGGCAATGTTCGACGGTGTAATTTCCGGCACGCTGCTACACGACGCAGTGTCAAAGCCGGTAGGTTCCCCGAGTCCAGTCTCGACTCGCGGGCCTTCCGATTTTAGCGAGATTCCATTGCGTTCAAACGGCCCCAGGTATTTTTTTCCGGATGCCGTCATAATGCCGCGCTCCACGCGCGGCGGGCAACTCCGGCAGATCCCGAGGTCATTTTCGCCCTTCGGCACAATCGGGAGTGCGGGTCGTTTCGCTCAAGTCACCCGAAACGGTTGACGATGACTCACCGGCCGATTCCGGACAGAACGAACGCGGCCCAGATGCTCTCGTGGCCACCGACGGCTTTTCGCTCGTTTCGCGCGACAGGCGAGACTATGGGCGTACTCTTGGACAAATCGATGCCGCGCGTACCGTCGGCATTCTCTTCTTCTTTGCTTCGCAGCGATCGGAGAATCTCGAGTTGTGATTCTCGAAGCGCGGCCAGCGGACTCTGGTGCTCCTGCCACATCCTGCGGTAGAACCGCGTCATCAAGTCCGCCGAGGCTCGATCGTCGACTTTCCAGAGGCTCGCCACGACGTTTCGAGCGCCGGCAATATGAAACGCCCGCTGCAATCCGAGCACACCTTCTCCTCGCGCGACATCGCCCAGTCCCGTGTCGCAGGCGGATAGTACCGCCAATTCCATGCCGTCCATCGGCAGATACGAGATTGCCTCGGCGGTCAGGATGGCATCGCCGGTTGGGTTGTAGTCGGAGTTGGACTTCTCACTCAGGCGATTGGCCCCCGACAGGACGAGTCCGGACAGGAGCATCGGGCTTCGTTCCGCAACCGAAACCCGCTCCCTGCCGAACTTGCCTTCAGGCCCGGCCAAGGAAGCCGCGAAGTATCCGTGGGTGGCGAAGTGCGCCCAACGGGTATTCGCCAGCTCTGCAGAAACTCGGGTCGATGTGGCTTCATTTCCCGAGAGTCTGACGACTTTGTGATCGCCCACGATTTCCGTCAGTTGGTTGATTTCCTGCTTGCTGCCGGGCAGGGGCGGCCAGACAGACCCGCCCCGTAGTCCAAGGGCACTTCGGAAGACCAGCGGGTGCGCGCTTTGCACCGCATCGGCGAAATCAACGTCGCCCACCAGCAAGACCCGCGATGCGGCGGATGCAGCGGGCGGTTTGCTGCGGATCTGCTCGAGAAGGTGGTGCCCCGACGGCACGATCGCGAACGCGTACTTTTCGAGCAGGTAGGATTCCCCGGTTTCCGACGGCATGGCGGCCCACGCTATACGCGACAGTCCGGATTCCGGGGCGATGTAAATGGTCGAGATGTCCGGTTGCAGCAGTCGTTCAATTGGTTCCCACACGGCGGATCGCAATCGAAGTCCGGCCTCAGTGGTTGAGCGTCGCTCCTCGATGGCCCGGCGCCATTGGCTGGCAGCCATGTCGATTTCGTCCGCGTTGCCCAAATCGGCGAACGCAACGGGTTTTCCGCTCTGCACAACGAAGGCTGCATATCGGATAGCGCCGCCACGCGCGATGTGTTGAACTGCCGTTTGGTTGGGTTCGGAATCCGTGAATCGGAT
>CAIPEB010000100.1 GCA_903863885.1 uncultured Planctomycetaceae bacterium
GCTCTTCGTGAGGATGCCGACGAACTGGTCGGTTCAATTCTCGGGAGCTTGGTACTGGTATGGTGCTTAGTTTGCTGGAGGACTATCCGGCTGAATTCACCGCTCTTCAAGATTCGCAAGAAGAACAGGGAGCCATGCGACCAAGGGCCGGACCAAGAGAGCGAAAATGAGTGAGCGGCAAGCCAGACGCGAGCGGCGGGAGGCACGTTATGCCTCCATCTGAAGGCTTTGCCGCCATCATCCTGGCTCTCGTGTGCTGTTTCTACAGCCTCGTTGGCGTCTGGGCGGCATTCTCGTCGCTACATTGGTCAGCGAGGCTGGCAATTCTGTGTGCCGCGATCTCCGTTCTTCTCGTCCTCCCGGTGCCACATAACTCGTATTTCAACTCGCCCGTCGCCACACCGGACGTGGCGACGAAGTTTCTGCCGTTCTTCTGCGCGAGTGCGTCCGTATTCCCATTCGTTCTGATTCTACTCGGGTGGCGCGCATGTCGAACGGGCGGTTTTCTTGAGCACACCAGGTTTCGGCTGTACGACCTCCTGCTCCTACTGACTTTCGTGTGCGTGTTTCTCGGCGTTTGCATCAGGATTCCAAGGGCCGCTTTGCCCCCAAACCTGCGTGTGTTCCTGACTCTGGCGGCGTACCTGACAACAGCGGCGCTTCTCGGCATCTGGACGTTTGTTGGCAGGCGGTCGTTTTGGTTTAGACTGACCACAGGATTCCTCGCCTGGTTCGCTTTGGCGGTGGCCGTCTACTACGGGTTCGTGCGTCTTGATTCCCGGGTGTTTACGGCAGGTTGCATCCAGTACGTGATCGTCGGGAGTTACGTTTACCTTTGGCGATTATGTGGAAGGCCGCACGAGGCGAGACGTTTGCGGGGCCTTTCGTCGCGCGCGGTGGCATGGATGCCGGAAGTGTCGCGATGTGCGCTTGTTCTGGGCATTGCGATACCCGTCGGCCTGCTCTTCTGCGAACTTGTCAAGCCATTGGCGATCCCGTCCGTGAAAGTCCCGATCCCGAACGGATACGACATCCTGGTTTGCGCGGGTAAGTCGACGACCTCGTGGGAACTCTTCTCAGAAAACATGACGGCGGAGCAACTGCGTAGGTTTGTTGAGAACAACCGTCGCGCATACGAACTCGGTAGCACTGCTGTTGACGTTCCTTCGCTGGTCACCTTGCCATTTGATGTCGATGCCAGTTCCGCCATTCGTCACTACTGTAGGGCCGAATTGCTGCGTGCGCAATTGGCGTCAGAGCGAGGCGATTCGGCTGAATCGCTTCACGTCCTGCTAACGTTGCTGCGGATCACCCGGCAATCGGAAACAGGCGGGAGGATTATTCACCGTTTAGTCGCTGATGACGTCCAAAAGCGAGTCTTTCGGTCGTTGCAGCGTCTCGTTGACGGCCTATCGACGGATGAGTGTCGACTGGCTGTCGCAGCATTACTTCGGCATGATCGAGAACGAGAACCCTTGTCCGCAGCTTCTTGTCGCAGCGGCATTCTGGATGGATTGGAGGGAGGGTGGGTTGGACGAATGGACACACTGATTTCGTCTGCGGAACGCGACCTTCGCCGTCGCAATATCCAGATAGACAACCGCAACCGAGGTGCGACGAGGGTATTGGCGTGCGAATTGGCATTCCGCGTCTTTTGGGCGGAAACGGGCCGATTACCAAGTTCTCTGACAGACTTAGTCCCTCGGTACTTGCCGGAACTGCCCAGGGACCCGTTTGATCAACTCCCGATGAAATTCAAACGGCATCTTTCAGGTTATGCGATTTATTGCGTTGGGCCGAATGGGAGAGATGATGGTGGCGTCGATGACAAGGACCACGGCGATTGCCCCGTGTTGGAGAGGTTAAGTGATACAGATCTTCGCTTGTGGCCCGTGTGGTCCGACTAATCGGCAACACCCCGCAAGTACGTTGTCCGTGCCAGTTCAAAGCAGTTCGCAAGAAGAAAAGGGACGTGGGCTTTCCACCGACGATGCCGGATCGGCCACTGAGAGTGACTGACCCGTCGCGACGCGTGCACAGAGGCGGAACAGAAGCGGGCCTCGGTCCGTCCAGTTTCGATCGCGGACACGCATGGCGGGCGCGGCCGGAAGGAAAGGCGTCGAAGGTCCGCACGGGAAGCGTCGAATGCCGACAGCGTCCGGGCGGCGGCGGTGGTATCATGGGGGCGTCCGCCGCCGGTATTCAACTGCGAACTTGCGGGATGCCGTGTGTACCGGTAATCCGGCGGCGCATATGCTGGCCCACTGATATTCCAAACCACGGGATATGATCTCGCTTGCCGTCCACGAACATCCGTCGTCCAGCTGAACGGAGCCGTAATGCCGCGACGATACCGCGTTTTCTGCTGGGCCGTGCCGCTGATCTGCATCCAGTGGCTGGCGTTCGCATTGATCGACCTTGAAGGTGGCGGGGCCGCGTTCCGGTGCGCGAGCGGCGGTTTCATGTTGGCCACACTCTTCGGGCAGACCACACTCGCAGCTTTCTGGGCAGCCCTTGGACCAGGGCCGTTGAGATGGCGTCTGCCCCTGTCGTTTCTCTGGATGGCCTCGCTGCCCGCGGCCATGGCGATCAACGGCTGCGTCCATCATCATTTCGCCGGTGTCGAGGACATGGTCATCATCGGCATTTGTATTTTCAGCCAGTGGACGATCGCGCAGGCCTTGCTGTGGGCACTGGCGATTTGGTTCGGCCTGCGATTGCACCATGCGGACGATCCGGCATACGGGCCGGACTATCCCAAACGGCAGTTCGGCATCCGACACCTGATGCTCATCACGGTCCTGGTGGCAGTCACTTTCAGCATCGGGCGGACGATCGTCGGCGGATCGCGCGGCTTGAGTCCGTGGATTCTGGAGATGATGATGTTCTTCAGTTTCCTGGCGCTCGCGGCCATCGTGTTGCCGCTGCCGCTGCTATTCGCGGGGTTGTTGCCTCGGCGGGCCTTCCCCGCTGTACTCGCAGTGCTGATGCTGATCGGCTTCGCTACGGCTGGGGAACTTGCCATTAAGACGGCCGTCCTGGGATCGCCCCGGCCGGACTTGGGTGATTTCGTCGCGATCAACGCCTTCACGGCCGTGACCATCCTGGCCGCCGCGTTGGTCCTCCGGCTGAATGGATACCGAATAACCACCATGTACGGTCCGCGGCCGTGCCAGTCCGGGATCTGATCGTCCAGGTTCAGGTCGAGGCTCGGGTCCGCAAGGCCACGCTTCCAAGTATCCCGTGGTCATGCTCCCATCGCGAATCCGGCACGGTGCACGGCGGCGTATCGCCGCTTCCTGGCAGACCGACGTAGCGCGGTTACAAAACTCATCCGCCCCCATCCGTGCCGTCCTCTCAAGGTGTCTGGCCCGCCCGAAATTTCGCCTCCATCTGCCTGTGAAACGTCGATTCCCGCAGCGGCACAAGGATCCCGTCCTGGCGTTTGTACCGCTGCACGACGATCGGTTCGTCGGTGATGGCGACGTGCTGGCAGGCGATGCCCGGGCGATTGCGCAAATGCGTGATCGGGATGACGTGGGGATGGGACAGTTGCATGGCAGAATTCCGGTCCTCTACGATGGAACGAGAAGTTGAGCGACGTTGTACGGACCTTCATGCACTTGGCGGCATTGAGATGTTCCAGTTCAACATGCGTAGTCTCTCTGTTGCCGCAACGCTGTTAGTTCTCCTGGTTTCGCTGCCGCCCGTTGCGATGCAGCTTCCGCCAGCGGCACGGACAGTATTAATGGCCTTCGCGTTCTTGATGGCATTGGGCGGCTTGGCATTTCTGCCCCTCGCGCTCCTTCTGGCGTTCTCGGTGGTGTCCACGCCCGACCAGCAAGACGTGAAACGGACTAACGTTCGCAGCGCGACGGTTGTCGTCTTGATTTGTCTGTTTGCGCTCGGTCCTTATGTTTCCCTTACCTTGGCGTGGCTTGCGGGCCTGTTCGATTAGTCCGCTACGCTGGGGGGCCTGTCAAGGCGAAGGGGTAGAGCGGTTCCAACCCGAATTCTCATCGCAAAGGAAAGCCTGTCTCAGTATGCGAACGTCGCCATCGAGAGCCCCCCGATGTCTTTTCGCGAGGAAGGAACCATGTCGTCTGCTGCCTGCCGAATCGACAAGCTGTTGATATTGACGAACCACAGCATTTCGATTACCGACCGCCAGTTGGGTGTCAAAGTCAGGTTCGGCGCAACTCCAGAGAACAGTCGATGTTTGTCAGCCGCAGATCTGCCATAGGCGCTGTTACGTTGACAACGCTCGCCGTCTTCATGGCATGGTTAGCGTGCTACGTCTGGCTGGTCGAAGCGGACAGCATTGGCGGATTCGGGTCGTGCCAGGTCTATCCGTGCTATCGAGGCGATCCTGGCAGATTGCAGACGGTGGCCGGACTGTTGTTTCGTCCACTTTATGTTGTTGACCTCAAGCTTCGTCCTGCTTTCTGGTCGCCTCCCGCTCCTCCCGCAATCGAATACGTGGCGGAGTTACAGCCGCTTCCGAGTCCCAGTTGGGGTTGCGTGGATGACGTACAGTACTTCGCGCCTGGTCCCGAGTACAAACTGCCGAACGAGGCACACTGAGCGCCGCGACGATTGGAACGTAGACCCGATCTGGTACAGGAACGGAAGTGTGGTCAGCATTGCAGCTGTTTCCATCGGGATCAAGAATCTGATTTCGGCCCGGGAGGACCCCGAGCGATGTTGATATGAACAGAGGTCAAAATGGAGTGAAACCATGCAATTCAGTTTACGAGCACTCTTTGTCGCTTTGACTCTCGCTGCCGTGTACTGCGGCGTGCTGTTTGGGCTGCCTACAAGCATTGGTAACCGCTTTGTCTCATTGTTTTCGATTTTCCTTCCGGCGGTCATCATTGGAGGCGTCGTATACTCTCGCGAGACATGGAGGGCGTTTTGGATCGGATGCGCAGTAGGCGGAGTTCCGTTGTTCCTGTATGCGAGCTCAGGAGTAATCTCACCAACATATGCCGGTCGTGAAGATCCCGATCGCTGGTACACGTATTTCTTCGCTATATGGCACTGTGTCATCGTTGTGAATGGGTTGATCGTCATCACCATGCGGTGGATCTATACGCGGAATCGGCCGCCTGAAGGTGCAATCTACAGCCCCCCGACTGAGGTCCCGGAAAGCGACAGTTCTTGCTCGGGCGTCATCTCCAAATAAACCTGCGGCTCGCCGGACATGCTGTGCCACCGCGAGTCATCATTCGTGCCGATGTGCTTGCAGAAATCGGCCAGATGCAGCGGTTGATCAGGCGGCGGACCAACTCGCCGATTTCACGCCCGACCCGACACACCCGGCCACGAAAAAGTCGTGGATCGCATCCTCTTTGCGGTGGTCGTTCCCGCGAGTTGGTGCCGACGCACGAGTTTTCGCACTGGGGCTTGTGCGAATTCGTACAGGTCGTCGGACGTGTCGCGGTCACTTGCCATCCATCCTCCTTGAGGCGTCGGTGCCTCCCCCTATGTATCTAATCCACGGGAAGGCGGCGGAAACCGCCAACACTTCAGTGCACGAGAATCCGTGTCCGCACCACGATCTAGTGTGATCGCCATGCAAAAACTCCTACAATGGGGAAGGAAACAGCGTCCTCTTATTCCTGAAATGCTGCTGCCCAGGCGGGAGTGCGCGGAGAACGAGAAAGGAATTCGGAAAAAAGGTATCTGAGGACCCAAGGAATCAATGGGGATAGATTGTGATGCTGGCGGGGATAAACTTAGTCGTATTGTCGACGCTTGTTACGACTTAACTGCAATGGCGCGGATTGCTTCCCTTTCTATTCGAGCCCTGTTGATTTTGGCCATTATCGCCACGGCGGCCCGTTGTGGTAGCGCGCTATTTCGTTGGGGCAACGAGGCTGCTGGCGTATGGCCGTGGGTGACCTTGTGCCTCGCCATCACAGCAGGAGCCACGGCTTCGGCGTGTAGCGCCGTTATTCTCGTTCGTCGGCGAAACGCACTTCGAGTCACAGTTGTTTTGGCGACGACGCTCGTTGGCGCCTGGGTCGGCGCGTTCATTCTGAGCGATCTCTTGACTTGGGGCAGTTACGACCACGAGGGCGGAGGGGAAACGGTAAGGAATGCTCTCATCTGGGGTCCTGTCGGAGCAATTATCGGTTGTTGGATTGGAAGCAAGATACGATTCCGCCGAATCGTGAGTCATACACAGTCAAACAGCGATTGAGCGGTCGGCGTGGCGTGCATTGGTCGACTGGCTACGGCCTGAGACATACCGCATAGACTTCGAGATTAATGGTTGAACGTAGTAGTCGCTCCGTCTCCCTCTTGAAACCGTCGCACGTTACCCGTTCCCGGCGGGCCAGCTACGAACGTGACGCGGTTTCAAGTCGGGTCAATCGACGGCGGCATGCTGTATCTGCGTCCACCGGGGCCAAGCAGGTCCGACGAGCGATGTCGCGTGTGACTCCCCATGTACTCGGGCGAAGGTGAGGGGGAATATCTCGCGTACGTGATGACGTCGTTTTACGGATTTGTCCTTTTGAACGGCATGGTTGTGATGGCGATACGCTACATTTGTGCGAGAAGAGGCCCTTCTTGACGTGAGTGCGGGGGCGCGCAGTGTGAACGACTGAATTCCGGCTCCGTACAACAAAGAAGCCGTCATTTGGTTTGCGTCTGTTCCCACCAGGACGGCAACGATGGTCTTCGCTTGGGAGAGCACCAGATATGCCGGATGACCATTTGCGCGATTCAGTGGCTGTTTTTGGCCGTGGGCTGGGTAGATTACTCTTGATCGTTATCTTCTTGTCACTTCTGACCTGTCAGATACATGCGACGCCGTGGATAATTCGTCCGGACGATCACACGTCAAGTTGCGGTTGGCCGTTCCCCTATGGTGGAGTAGACGGTGACTTTTATCCGGCGCGTTTTGTTGTCGATCTTGGAATCTCGGCCGTTATTCTTGTGCTCACGCTGCTCCTGATTCGACGGGTCTCATCATGGCTCCAAAACGATCGGCGATTGGGCGTCGCCTTGCTTTGGATGGTGCTTGGATTGGCAACGATATGGTTGATCCGGCAAACGGCTCCCGGCTTGATCTGGCCGCGCTGGGAACCCTTTCCTGTCAGGCTCGGCGTGAGCATTGGCGTTTCGTGTGCAGGTCTATTCCTGACGTGGTTGACAGTTCACTGGGTGAGGCGCGCCATCTGGAAACATCATCATCGGAATTCCACTCACCCACCTATCACGTCCAAATAGCCCCGCAACGTCGCGAAACACAACCGCAGTCCCTCCAGCCTTTATCCCAGCTTGCTGTGCGGCGATCCACCAGCAGCAGTAGAATTGAGGAGTAGCAGTGTTCCCCTTCGGCGCGGGCGGTGATCGGCCGTGCTGTGCCGAGCAGGTGGCAGGTCGAGTAGCGCGTATCGATGAAGGTGTTCGGTTCAAACGATACAAAGACGAAAGTTGGATCACCGGGCCGCTCAAGAGGAGTGGAGAAATCGACTTCGGGACTGGCAAACAGATGATGTGGTGTCGCGCAATGAGAGGCGTCTGGCTATTTTTGCTTGTCGGGGTCTGTCTTGTACTTGTTCTGCCGCTAGTGTTTCTTGCCAGGGAATATGCCATTCGCTACAGAATCAGTCGCCGAACGCCGCTGGAAGATGATCCTTTCTTCGAAACGTTTTATTCAGCAGTTGGGGTTCCGGCGGACATACCACGACGGCTCCGCCCGATCTACGCGCGCTTCTTTGCATTGGATCCCTTGAAGATCCGTCCGGCTGATCGGCCGCCTGACATTGAGGACGCTGACACGAGCGAACTTGTGACAGCAATCGAACGCGAGTTTGGCGTGTCATTTGGCGATGCAGATTTGGAGCACATCGACGGATCGTTCGACTCGATCGTTCAGTACTTGGCTTCTCAAAGAGGAACAGAGCGGCATTGTTCATGAGATGACAGAAGCTGGCGGATCCCGCCTGCACGACCACCCCGCGATCTGACGAGCGTGCCGGTGTCATGCGGCCAGCAATGGCAAATGTGAGAATTTGAAATCGTTCCCGTTATTAGTTCCCGGTGGACTGCCTGTAACGTCATGCGTTTTCAGGCGTGACGAAGTGCCGCGAAGCGGTCTGCTACGATCTAATTGTCGTCGGAAAGGTCGAAAACTGCCCCCTCCCCCCACGTGATGAGGGAACTGACGATGAAGGAACGTGCATCACTTCAAGAGCAGGTCGAAGCGGCGCTGTCGGCCATAATCGGGATGCCGATCTGGGGTGCAGGACGAGCCGTCAACATGGAAATGTTCGACATCGGCGACCGAGTCGAGAAGACGAGCCGTTACGGTGAAACGATTCAGGTCGGCGCATACGCGATCCACGTTCAATGCCCATGGCGGGTGATCGGTCCCGAAGGCATTGCCGTCGGCTCGATCGACGCGCACTATCCGCCGAGCGTGAGAGAGGGCGATGAGTCCTTCGACTCGAATAACGACTCTTCTCTGTGCGAAGAAAAAATGTCGGCATGGCTGGAGCGGCGCGGTGGCGAGCCACTATTCATCCGGTCAGTTGCCGCAGATGAGTCCGGGGGATTCAGGTTGGGCCTTTCCGGCGGCTACTCGGTGGATGTCATGCCAGCCAGTTCGCGGCCCGACTATGAACACTGGCGGTTGATCGGTCCGGGCACGGGCCGACGCACCCATTTTGTGGTAGCTGGCCGCAATGTCGTGTGAAACCAAGGTCGGATGCTGTCGATGTTTCGTAGCCAGCTACGAGAATCGTGGGGCGTTTTCAAGCAGGTGATGATCATTCGCCCCCTACACACTCTTGATGCGGCGTACTGCGTCAACGAACTAGAATGATCCGTGGCGGCCAGTGCTACTCCGAATAGCCTGGGGAGTCGCCGATGGGGACGGAATGACAGCGTGCCGGTTGCCAGTTGTTCGCCAATCGACACGCAGAGAATTCTCAAGCGAAATGGTCAATTCCCCGAAGGGCAGAGTGAGCGAGGTGAAACGCATCTTCCCGAGGAACGTCGGTTGTGTCCTCCTGGCGTGCGGGCTGACTAGCGCGGTCGCCTGGCTCGGATGGCCTGTCTACAAGTCCGTGGCCTATACCCGCATGACGTACGATGTGCTGGACAGAATCGATTCCCTCAAGACCAAGCGGCCCGCGAATATCACCGCCGAACGCTGGGAGGACGCGGTAGGTTGGGCACGCACAGCAGTCTGCAATGTGCCCGTGGGCGGCCCGGAGGATCCGGCTCCGATGCGGCAGTTCCGTCACGATCTCCATGAACGGATAGTGGCGGGCGACAGCCTCGGCGTATTGCGCTGGATTTGGAGCGAATTGGAACGTCAGAATGCGAGTGCCCGGGATTACGCCCTGCGCAACAAGCCGCTGCGTGCCATGACCCCCGACCCAGTAACCGACGACACACTCAACGGTTTCTGGAGTGCAGCCACGTGTGGCGTCCTCGACCTGAGCGATACGCAGATCACTGATGCGGGTCTCGGCCATCTGACGAAGATGACGGGACTCTTCAACCTGCAACTGAATCGCACGCGGGTGACCGATGGCGGACTTGTCCAATTAGCCCGCCTGCCTCGAATCCGCTTCCTGGGCTTGGCTGGCTGTACGATCGGTAACGCAGGGCTCGTGCATCTGGAGGGACTGAAGGATCTTGAAGTTCTGGACCTCTCGGAAACGAGAATTACAGATGCCGGATTGGAGCAGTTGCAAAAACTCAGCGGACTACGGTACCTGGGCCTACGGAAAACGCACGTCACGGATTCAGGCGCGAAGAGGCTTGGCGAGACACTGCTGAGGTGCAGGATAGAAAGATAACGGCCAGCACTCGATGTTCGGCACGAGATTTTCCTCGGCGTGATCTTTGCTCGAAATGCCGGTTCTGCATGTTGCCCACCCACGCTACCTGACGCCCAATCTTCCGCATCACACACGCCTTCTCAGCCCGCTGTACGTGGTGCGAGGCTCGCGACACGTCCAGATTCGGGAAACGTGGCCAACTACGAGTAACTTGACGCGTTTTCAAGTGGCGAACTCCGAGCGTCGAGACGCGGCGTCTCGCTCTAAGCTCCTCAAGTTCCGCTAAGTTGATGAGGCTACTGCTACTTGCGACAATGTCTTCGTCCTGACCGACAGTTTCACTTCGGAGGGCACATGATGAGCTCGAATCCATACGATCCTCCTCGCTCAGATCTGACGAGCCCGGATCGCCGATTCCGGGGACTACTGGCACCGATGCTTGTTGCAGCGATATTAGCGGCGGGGCACACAGCACTAATGTGGGGACTGCCGGAATATGCGTTCAGCGGCGAAGGTGTCCCGATTCCGCCGTTTATGATCTGGATGTTGGTTGATTGTCCATTGTCGTTCTTAGCCATCGCGCTCGGTGGTGAGAAGATCCATTTTCTGATTTGCGGTGGGATCCAATGGGGAATCTGGGGTTATTTGATTGGACGAATAATGCGGAAGGTGTCGAGTCATTGACGCCGATTTGGCAGTTCGCTTACTCGACCACCCAACCGCCATACCACCCGATCTTCCGCATCAATCCCGCCCTCTCGGCTCGCCCGACATGCTGTGCGACCCGCGACACGTCCAGATTCGAGAACCGTGGCGCGTTTACAGGTGGAAGACGTGTCGGATTATTGCAGGTGGTATCCGACACCTTCCATCAAGCGTGACACTGGAGCAGCAAAAGGCTACGATTCCATTACGAACTGCCCGTTTTGTCGGCCCTGGGTGAATCGCCATGAATGAACCGCCGGAAAATCCGTATTCCCCCCCAAGTGCTGAAGCCTCAGCGACCGCCGCAAGCAAGCGCTACTACGAGTTGGTGCCGCTTTGGATTTGGCTCGGCATTGTGGTCGCAATATCTCTCCTTGGCACTCCGGCAGATCCGATATCGATGCTCCTTGCCATGGCATACGGATTGGCGACTTTCTTGATGGGCGCAGTCATTGGTTCGTCGCTTAACATCACCATCCGCATCCTATTCGCTGTTCTCTGGGTCGTTCCCGTTGTTCCCTTGACGTTCTTCAGCACGGGCTCCCATGCTGACGTTGGATTGCTGTGCTATTCCGTAGCTGGCCTTGTCTTTGGCTTCTGGACGTGCCGCCGCATCGAACGTGGATGCTTTCGCGTTATGGTCTATTTGTCGGTTGGGTACGTGCTGGGATCAGTTTTTGGATTGCTGGGTACGGTAGCAGGTGCTGCACTCGGAGCGATTCTCGCCAGACGCTCGTTGTCGAGGCTGAATGCAGATCGGTCGACCGTTCAATCCGACCTGCGCGATTGATGAATTCGATTTCATTCGCCGTAGTCGGGTGGACGACGTCATTAGCCGGTTCGGTTGTTTCGCTTGCTCCACCACCACCCGCCCTCCCTGATGCCCGATCTTTCGCATCGATCCCACCTTCTCGGCTCGCCATACGTGACGAGCGGCCCGTGACATGACCAGCTACGAGAAACGGGATGCGTTTCCAAATGGCCGATGCTTGCGTCGCCGTGGCGTGACGATCGATACTGAACCAGTGAGGCGCATTCGGTCGAGGTAACTTGTTCTGTGACGGAGTGGTGGTCATGAAGCGTCGGCTTCAAGAGTCGGCCTACGACGCATGTGTGACGCTGTACCGTTGTCTGTCCTCGGCAGGGCTGGTGTCGGCGGTGCTCTTCTTCATTTCTGTTGTGTGCAACTCGCAATCGGAACAATGGGTATGTATCTGCATTGTGGGGACCTACTTTTCGGCAGTGACTACGTTCGGCGCGGTTTGCGTTTTGTTCTTGCTGGGAATCATGAGACTCGCTTTTGGTGTTTTGCCGAGGCGGAATCTGGAGTGGTGTATTCTCGCAAACGCTGTAGCGTTCGCCCTGGCGTCGCTGTCACTTCCGGCGACATATTTCTAGAAACGTCACTCCGCCACCACCCATCCACCGTAACTCCCGATCTTCCGCATCAATCCAGCCTCCTCGGCTCGCTGTGCGTGGTGCGAGGTTCGCGACACGTCCAGATTCGGGAAACGTGGCCAGCTACGATCGTGACGCGTTTTCAAGTCGGGTGAGTCGACGGCGGCATGCCGATTCTGCCTCGACCGGGGCCAAGCAGGTCCGACTAGCGATGTCGCGTGTGGCAATGCTTGTCGTGCGGTAGAATGGCATTTCAGCTGCGTAAACAACTGTGTTGCCAACGCGAACGCCCCTGGTGCCATCGCTGACCACCTGTGGTGAAAAAGATGCCGCCTGACAGCACTGCCGACAGTGCAATTAACCTCGCCGATCCCGTGGTTGTCGGGATGACCGCAGTTTTCGCGATGGCCGTTCTCATCGCTGTCAGCAGGTGGGTCTGGCTCGTGGTTCGCGGTCTTGTTCAACGCCGTCTCAGCCGTAAACAGGTCGCTGAGGTCATTGCTCTGTCACTCGCGTTAGCGGCGCTCGCAGCGGTGCTGGGATACGCCATCGTGGTGTCTGCCGAGGCGGCGGCGTGGAGTCGATAGCCAAGATGACCGACACCAATCCCTATGAGTCACCGAAAGCACCCACCAGATGGGCTGAGCGTCCGACGCCGGGACGTCAACGTGCTGTTTCTGTTCTTGTCGGTGGCGCAGTCGGCTGCCTGACCGGACTGCTCTGGGCAGCTGCATTTGCGATCGACGAACCGGAGGCGTTGCTCGAATGGGGCGCTGTCTTCGCGACCATGTTCACGATTACCGGCGTGGCTGTCGGAGTCGAACGCAGTCGACCGGTAATTGTGGGACTCATTGCAGGTAGCACGCTCGCCTTCTTGCTTTGTTTCGCCATCGGTCCCATCGACGGTTGGGTAGTCATTCGTTTGATCATTCTGGGCCCGTCGAGCGCGGTAATCGGCGCGGTTGTTGGATTTGTTTACCGGCTGACGTACCGCTTCATACTCGACCGTCGTCCAAATCACGCACCGTAGCTCCAGGTCCACCTGCGGTGGCGCTGCGACAACAATCGAATGGTCGGGATGATGCGAGTGGGGCCTGCTCCATCGCGTTGCTCCGCGGGGCCCGGAGGAAATACAACCGCTGGTATTGTCACATCGATCCGAGATAGGCTTTACGGACCAATGCATGACCCTGAATTACACCGCCGTCGACCGCAGTATTCCGTCGGATGTCTTCTTCTGAGCGTGACCTTTGCGGCGCTGCTGCTGGCGTGGCTCGGTTATCTGTTCCATCTGAGGAACGCTTGGCTTGCCGAAGTCGAGATGCAACAAAAGCAAGACAAGTTGACGGTCCGGCAGGTCGTCGTTGACGTCGAAGCGGCATGCAAGAAACTGGGGCACGCCCCCAAGGACCAGGAAGAACTCGAGTCCGTTCTTGGCAAACCTCTGCCGAATGTCCACGACGACGGATATCCGACGCCGATTCATTACCAGCGGACGGGAGAGACGTCTTTCATTCTCCAATACGAACTCTTCGCGACCGACGATTGGATCTACGATAGCAGCAGGCCCGAGGCGGGATGGGTTCAGCACTGGTATTGACGCCCATACGCCATCCAGGCCCTCGCCGACCAAACGACCGCGGAGAGATATGTCGTTCACAGTTCGCCGTCCAACTTCTCCTCGGTTAGAATACGAACGGGACGAGTCGAGACGCCGAGCGATTCCATGAACGATCCCACCCCCTCACCGCCGCTCACTCAGCAACGCCGCGAATTGCGTTTCCTTATCGTAGTCGTGTCGCTTCTCTGCATGCCGTTGTGTTTTGCGCTTGGATGGCTGGCACGCAGTTGGACCTTCAATAGGGACGTTGATGCTGCCGCTCGGCAAATCGTCGTAGAAGCAGGGGGCGACGTAATTCCCGAATTGGGGATCGTCTTCGGAGGAGAGGATTTGGCTGAAGGTAAATCCGAAATTGACCGACAGTCCGCGGAGGAGAAGGAAAGACGCATCGAGTTTTTCAAGCGTTTGCGGACGCAGATGCCCGATGATGCGGCTCGGAAGTGATCCCTTCACTCCAACACCACCCAACCGTCCAGGTACCCGATCTTCCGCAACAATCCCGCCTTCTCGGCCCGCTGCACGGGATGAGCGGATCACAACATATCCCGAATTGAGACACGTGGCGTGGTTTCAAGCACGCATATCCCTGACTTAGCCGTCTCGAACGTTTGCCAGCTGCACAAAGCGGCCACGAAGAGACGCCGGAATGTTTGATCTTGGGTTTGCTTTGAATTGCGGTAACCCAGACGGGTAGAATTGAAAGGGGTGAGGTTGTCGTTGGTCACTGGACAAACGAAGTCGAGAGGAAACCGCCGTGAATTGGTTCGTTTGGTCTGTGATAATGCTTTGCTTGGCGAGCAGTGCAACACTGAATCTCGCCGAATCTTCAGCTGTGCGGGTGGACGGCAATGTCACCCTCGAAGTGAACGAGGAATGGGCGGTGGTGTACATTCGCAAGGTAAACGTAAGCGATGCTTCCGTGTGTGCTCCGCATGTACTGAATTCCTTGGAACAACAGGTCGTAGATGCGTTTCCCGGCATTCGCATCGCGATTGACGCGAGTAACAACCTAATATTCGCAGCGCCACAACACGAAGCCGCTGCCATCCGTGCAGAGATTGCCAGGCTTCGGAGTGAGCCAGATGATCCTCGGTGGCTTAAAGTGTACAGCCTGGACGGGCTCCGCACGCCGCAATTATTGCTGCAAATGCGACGCACTTTCCCCGGCGCATTGATCGATATAGACGACACAGCCGAGAAGCTTGTAGTTCTTGGGCGGCAATCCGAACAGGCTGGCATCGAGGTCTTACTTGTCGACCTTCGCCGGATTCAAGCAAGGGGCAATGCGACCGCAAATCGTGGTGGGACCGCTTGCCTTCCAAGGCGGTACAACCGCTTCGTTGCGGAGTCACCTTTGCCGTGCTGCCGTTTGCGGCACATCGCGTCTGCGAACAGAACGTTGGGACGACACGGACGTTACTGTCGGCTGCGATTTGGCCGTTAGCTGTTTCCTGAGTGTGGTCAACAGTCGCTGGCTCTCCCTGATTCCCGATCTTCCGCATCAGGCCCGCCGTATCGGTTCACCGCACGTGGTGCGAGGCCCGCGACGCGTCCAGATTCGAGAACCGTGACGCGTTTTCAAGCCGATGCGGAGTGACTGAAAAAGCCAATGCATCGGTTAGGTGGTCTTGAAGCTAACAGGTGATTGGCCGAGACTATCTGCGTATCGACTATTCGGTCGGCGATGCGAGAGTGTTTGAGTTACAAGGACATTGACCGATGCCGCTGCCAGAATTCACGTCCGATGAGCAGTACGTTATCGACTTCGTTAAGTCGCCGAAGGCTTCCAGTTTATCGATCGCCTGGATGTGTGGTTACCTTAGTGGCGGCATCGTAATCGCAGGCTTCGCAGCGTATCTTGGCAGCGTACCGATGATGGGTACCGCGTTTGTTGTTGTCTGCTGTTTCCGTATCTGGGAGGAGTGGTACCAGACAAGATGGTTGCCTTTGTGGCGATCAATTATCGCCAAATACGAGGCTGCCGTGGTTGACAATGGCAACGCTTCCCGTGGCGATTTCAACTGCAAACCTTGACCGCACAGAGAAAGACGAAGATCGGCTTCATCTTCGCTTCGATCCCAAACGAGCTGATCGTCAATCCGCCACCCATCCACCGTAGCTCCCGATCTTCCGCATCAATCCCGCCTTCTCGGCTCGCCGCACGTGTTGAACCGGGACGAAGCCGGACGCACTTGACGTCATCGCCAATAGGTAAAATAAAGGTCTGGGCGTCCTTGTCGGAACGTACAAACGCCAGCACCGCCCCACGGTGCCCCCGACTGCGGAAACCGCAGCCAGAGGCACCGGATGGGCGGAGCCGGGTAGAGGTGGCCGGACGGAGTTCCGGCCGCACGTTGTCGAAGGCGCGAGTGGCTGTCACGCGACAGCTGCGATCCAGGCAGCCTTCATCGAGCCGTGCCCGAGCCCCTCATGCACCCCTGATTGCAGGCGACGGGCGAACATGAAGTGCGAGGCCTGGAGGTGGTTCAGGAGCCGGAACGAATCGGGGGTACGAACCAGCGGATGTCCCGTTGGTAGACAGCCGCAGCCAGCAGCAGTGCCGTAACCGCGATAAATGCGAACCAGGAATTCAGCGCCAGTCCGGCCAAGGTTCCGACCACAATCGCACCCATAACGTTCGCCTGGTTGAGTTTTTTGCGAGCGGTTGCCAAGTAGGTGCCCTTTCTTGAGAAGGTGTCTGAAATGCCGGGTGCTACGGGCACCAGGCGTTACACTGATCACTGAAGTCGCAGCCGCCGCAGGTCCAGCCCGGTCGGTACACGAACCGCTGCTCGTCCAGATCATCCAGATACGCCCGGATCACCGCGAACAGGCGACGCATGTGACTGAGCCGTCGTGCTGAAAATCTGTGAAAGACGATCTGGGGCTTCTTGGTCTTGATCAGCGAGCGGATCTCCAGCCCGGTCTCCCGCAGTCCGGTCGCCTGGTGCAGCAGGTACGCGTAGCAGGTCAGCTGGATCTCGTGGGCCAGTTCCAGCGGCGCGGCAGAACTGGCGGCTGTCTTGAAGTCGCAGATCACCGGACCTTCCCGGCCATCCAGCACCAGGTCCACGATCCCCAGCAACTTGATGCCCAGGTCTTCTCCGGTCACCGGATCGACCAGCGGAGCTTCCAGGGAGGTCTCTACGGCCAGGGGCGGCGGTTCGTCCGCCGGAAGCAGTTGCACGTACGTCTGGACGAGCCCGACGACCTGCCGCCGGGCGGCGTCTGAATCTTCAGCCGTCTCGAACTTCATGCCGTCTGCGACAGCAGCCTCGTCCCACGAATCGTTAATCCGCTGGGCAAGCTCCTCCGCCGTGAGCCGCACGCCCAGCTGCCGATGGCGGTAGTAGTATTCCAAGGCGTCGTGCGTCCGCTTGCCGATGAACAGGCTCGGCGTGGTCGGCGACTTGATACCGTCGAAGTAGCGCAGCTTGAACGCGAGCGGACACTTCAGCCACAGGTTCAACCGGGAGGCCGAAATGTAGTCCCAAACCCCGTCGCTCCGCTCAGGCACGATGGGCAAGGTCAACGAGGTGCTCATGCTTCGGCTCCGTTGAAGATGTCGTCGAGATTGACGTCACCGCTTTTCGCCGATTTCAGCGTGTCGATCAGCGAACTGGCTTCCAGACTGGTCAACGCCACGAGCGGCTTGTTGAACGAACATCTTGGCGGTCAGCGATTCCACTCGCCGCACCCCCAGCCCCTTGATCTGACGGGCCAGTTGGCCGACGTATTCGATTTGCTTGGGGGACGCGTGGTGTCCGTTTCCGTTGGTTCCATTGCCGTTGGTGCGATGGGCCGCGGAAGGTGCCGATGGGTGGGGTGTCGACGACGACGTTGGCGGAGGCGTGTTCGTTTCGCCCACGGTTGGCACCTTGGCCGCAGTGACACCCTGCTGCCGAGCCAGTTCGTCGGCGACCGCCTGGTTGCACGCCGTGTACGCATGCCGCACGTGCCGCTGAAAGGCATCGAGGTCCTGGGGCAGCAGACTGGCGTCCAGTTCGATTTCGACATGGCAACTGGCTCCCAGGGAACCGTAATCGGGCAGACCGAGTTTCTTGGATTAACCGACGTTGAGTTTGAGGGGCATGGAGTCACTCCAAAGGGAAGTTGAATCAAAGATTTAAACGCGTGGTTCAAGAGATGTCGTGAACCGCGAGGGACGGCGAGCTGAGCAACATGGGGCCCGAAGTACATAAATATGTATGTAAAGATCGGGGGCTCTTTCTTTCGGTATTCAGCGGTCGAGAGTTTGTCCGGAACGTGGTCGCCGGAATACCGCTATTTGACAGCGAAGCTACCGTGGCCCAAGAATGTCTTGCGACGGACGAATATCCTGTCGGTCGTTTCCGCCACGTATCAAGGTTTCCCCTGATGATGATGAACGCCGGTGCTGCTGCCGCTGCTAACGCACAGCGGGTACGGCAAATGCAATGCGAGGAAGAGCAGATGACGCCTTACGAGCCACGCGA
>CAIPEB010000101.1 GCA_903863885.1 uncultured Planctomycetaceae bacterium
ATCTGATTCAGCCACAGTTGGGCCTCGTAGCCCAATCGCACGGCGCTGGTCGCCCGGCAAAACTGCTGCCGCCATTCGAGACCCACCACGCCCCTGAACATGGTCGCCGCGCCGGTGATGGGGCTCATGTCAATCGTGATAGACGTCGGCGTCGGCGCCTGGTCGTTGGTGTACTGCTCGTCGAACTTCCAATGCCCGAACATCAATGCGCCCGACGGAGTGCCGAAGAGTTCCAGGCTGTAACGATCCTCACGGCACAAGGGCATCGTCATCGTCGCGCCCAGCGAAGGACCGATTCCCCAGAAGCCCAAATTCATGTCCTCGGTCGCGGAGGTGAAGGTGTAGGAATGCGGGACCGTCCCGCCGAGGGTATCGATCGGATCGCGCCATTGGGACTTGATGGTCTGGTTGATGAACGCCGTCTTAAGCCCGACGAAAGGCCGCAATTCGAAGTTCTCGCCGACCGCCAGGTTGCGGCCAATCTCAAAGTCGATCGCGTGGAAATCGAAGTCCCAAGCGATGCTGGCATGGTGATAGTGGGGGCCGTAATCGGAGCCGTCGGTGTTGTCGACGTAGAAGTTGCCCATGAAGGCCGAGTAGACTTCGCCCGACGCCCGGCTCGTGGCCGCGGTGTGGAAGTTCGTGTAGTAGAGAGTCATGTCGAAGCCGTCGTTTCGCTGAACTCCGACGCCGACTCGCAAACCGGCGCTCCAATCGAACGGGGCATCGACCACCGTCGCCGTGCTGATATTGGTCCACAGGGCTTGCTGGGGCGTGATAACCTGCGCCCAGTTCTCGGCGGCCCCCTCCCGGACGGTCCAAGCAAGCGCGTCCGCAAAGAAATATCTGCGGCCTTCGCAGTCCCTCGTCGGGTCGCATGTCGCGCAAGTCGTTTCGTCGCTTTGGGCAGGGCAATCTTCAGCCCAGGGTGCGGCCGCGGAAAGAGTCAAATCGCCGTCTTCGGCCGAAACAGATCCGTCCGTTCCCCCAAATTGTGCGCCGTGCGATGGCTGAAGAAAAACTATCCCAATGAACAGTACGATCAAAGTGGATGCGCAGCCTGAGAGGTATGTGGGTCGGTAACCTCCCGGGCAGCTAAAGGCAATTCGGCTCCACATAGTCACCGTAGTCCCTGGGAGTGGGAATGGCGGTCGCCGGTATCCAGAAGAGATGAGATACTGTCTGGAATAGTCTACTTAATCGGAGTATCTCACCTGGACAATCCAGGCAAAACGAGCACAACACTCCGTTACGTTAGCCTGGGCTGCCGCACTCTGGCATGATGGCGAGAATGGTGGTACTGGTGAAAGTGGAGTGTGTTGCAGTTGACGATGGAGCATGGGGCTGCTTACCGAACGGACGACCGATTGCCTGCGGGGATCGGTGGCCACTGCCGTGCCGGCAGGCACAAATGTCCGTTGAGTGCGTCTCCCCCCGAAAGCAACAAACGGCAATTTGCAACAGCCCCTGAAGGCCGGCAAGACACTGATGCCGGCCCTGCACGGCGACTGCGTGGACGAGGGGACGAGGTAGTCATGTACAACATCCGTGTTCAGCTCTGTATGCTCCTTCTCCTCGCGGCCGCCTCGTGCCCCGCGTTCGCGAAACCGGTCGTCATCAACCTCAAAGAGGCGTTCGGCGTCGTTCCCGACGACGGGGCCGATGATACGGAGGCCCTCCGGCGAGCCGTGGAAGCAGGCCTCGCCTCGAACGGCCCCGTCGTCTTCGAGTTCGAGCCGGGCATGTACGACCTCTGCACGCGCGGCGTCTACGACCCCTTCGTCCCGCCGGCCCTGGCCAACCACCCCTGCGACCCGGGATGGTCCGTCGATCGCAGAGGCCTGATCCACGTAACCGGCTACCCCCATGCGCTCACCTT
The DNA here is from genome assembly GCA_903863885.1 of uncultured Planctomycetaceae bacterium. GTDB lineage: Bacteria > Planctomycetota > Planctomycetia > Pirellulales > Pirellulaceae > CAIPEB01. Next base: position 1,880 of record CAIPEB010000101.1, read on the forward strand.
CCGCACCGTGGGCCAGGGGACCGCAACGCTCAACGTCCACGGCTTCGACTGGAGCCGAAGCGGGACTCGAGGGGGATTCCCGAGCACGTTCAGGTTCGAGGATTGCGGGGATGTCTCGTTCGAGAACCTTGCGGTGCAGAACGTGGGGACAAAGCCCGTGGTGCACGGCCTGCTCGTGGCCGTCGACCCCGTGACCCAACCCGAGTTCCATGCGACGAAGCCTGCCGAGCTTTGGATCGAGATCGAGCCTGATCCGGGCTACACGATCAACGGTGACGCCGGTATCTGGCAGTACCTCTGGCAGGTCCGGCCCGACGGCACCGTCGTGACCAGGGACCTGGCGCTTCCCGTCGACGTTTACAGGAAGGACAACCCCGTCTCTGCGCGCGTCACCCGCCGGCCCGACGGCCGCCTCAGGATCCACGTTCCCCTCGAGTGGGACTCGCTGAAGACCGGCAACTACGAGCTCGGACGCGATCCTGCCCAGGCGTTTCAGTGGCTCACGGCGATGGCAGCCTGCGTCGGCGTCAACAAGGTTGTCCTCGTGGCGCAGTTCTTCGGCCCGGCGGACTTCAACCTGAAGGACTGCGGCAACGTCACGCTGCGCAACATCACGGCGCGGGAACAGGTGTGCACCGTCCTGCGGGTCCGCGGCCTTCACGGCAACCTGGACGTTCAAGGACTCGACTGCGGCCCGCAACCGGGAGGCCTCGCCGGCAGCGGTCGCGACGCCTGCTGGGTTATGGGCGTCAGCGGCTCCGTGACCTTCCGCGACTGCGTCTTCAGGTACACGGGGGACGACGCCATCAACATCGGGGCCTTCCTCGAAAAGGTCTCCGGGCGGGACCCGGATCCGCGGGTGCTCGAGATCGAGCTGGCCGAGTACACGCACCGGAAACACGTGGGCGACCGGATCGAGTTCTGGGATCCCGGGCGCACGATCCTTCGGGACACCTGTGCGATGGCCATCGTGGGCGAAGTGTATGGCCGCGAAGGGCGGCTGTACCGTCGGGTCACGTTCGAACGGGAACCCGCGGGTGTCGCGGTCGGGGACCGGGCCGTCAACGTCTCCCACGTGCCCTCGAGCGTGAACATCGCAAGGTGCCGGTTCCATGACACACGATTCAACGGGATCCAGGTGCAGGCCCCGAACGCGACGATCACGGACTGCGAGTTCCACGACATCACCCACTGCGCCGCCCTGATCCACTGGCTCGCCGGGGAGGACGGCGACTACCACGAGGGCGCCATGCCCCACAATGCCCGGTTCACTGGGAACCTCGTGAAGCACTGCAACGTGGGGGGACAGCACCTTTATCACCACGCGGCCGCGGTCATGGTGCAGGTGGCCTGGCTCGACAGACCGGGGCCGCCCCACCCGAGCCGTGTGCGTCACATCGCCGAGGGAGCCGTTCTGAAGGGGTTGACGCTTTCCGGCAACCGATTCGTGGACAACCGGTGGGGCGCCGTCGCGATCGCCAACGTGATCGAGCCGATCGTCCGGGACAACCTGTTCGTCGGCAACGGTCGCGACGTCACGGCGATCGGCATCCCCAGCGACGACGAATGGTACGACCGCGCGAAACACCTGCTCCACTTCGAGTGGTGCCGCGGGGGAACCGTCACGGGCAACGTGGATGCCGGGAACCCGAACGCCCGCCGGCACATGCAGCGGGATTGCGTGGATCTGGATCTCTCGGCCGCCTGGAAGGAGACGAAGTAGCCCTGCGTCAAATGATCAGAAGTCCATGACTCGAAATGAACCTGCAAAACGAAGTGCGGCAGGATTATGGACGGCGCGAATCTTGCTGGCCAATCTCCTCCCAAAATGCGACCCTATCCCCATCGCGGCAATGACAGGCGCTAAAATGCGGCGTACTGTCCGTTGATCCCCGGGACCAATTGCAAATAACTTGGAGTGACGCTCCGCACGCGAAAGGAGAAACCATGCAAGGAAGATCAAGTTATTTGCTGATATTTGTCTTGCTGTGTGGTGTCGGCAAGGCGGGTGTATCCCTGGCCGATGGCCCCCCTCTAATTGAATTCGCTGCTCAAGAGCCACTGCGCGCCCAGACTCCCGCCGGCGCGGAGCTGCCTTTCCTCGGCGTGCGTCTGTCGTGGGGGCATCGTTCGCCTCAGGCCGCACCGTGGTTCGTCCGGCTGGTGCCGGCTGCGAGCGGAACGCAGATTCAAGACGCAGCGGGCTGGAACCTGGAAACGGCAGAGGGCCTGGCAAACGGCATCTGGCGAACGACGGCTGGGGCCGGCGACGTGGATGGCGTCGAGTTCACGTTGAAGTACCGGGAACCGGCCCTCGCCAAACGCCGCACCGAACACTCGATCTGGAACTACCTGCTCACGCACAGCGACCCGGACACGGCGCTCCGATTGCGGAACGATCCGGCCTACCAAGTCGATCCGCCGCTGTTGACGGTGCAGTTGAATGAAGACGGAACGCGCGGTTTCTCGGTGAGCGTCGCGCAGTTGCTCCGCGAGCGGGCACTGTTCGTCCCGGATTTGGACGTGTTTCTCGCCGCAGGCGAGGAATTGCTCACGTTCCAGCAGCATCAAGCCGCGCTCCGGCCGTACGCCGGCCAACGGATCCTGGACCAGCTCGAACGGGAACCGGAAGCGAGCTACGGGCAATACACGGCGCGTTGGGAAGACATGGGCAGCCCCGCCTATCAGAACCCCCAGTCCGTGCCGCCCGGGCACATCGTCGGCATCACGTGGGACAGCGCCCTGGCAAAATTCGGCATCGACCGCTGGGCCGGCGTGGCAAGCGACTATGGGAATTCGGACAAGTTCAAGTTCCGGCTGGACCTCCAGGGTTGGGAGTGGAAAGGCCAACGGCTGGCCGACGGTCTGCCCGTGCTGACCACCACCTTCGAGCGCGGCCGCCTGCGTCTGGAGATCGAGCAGTTCGCTTACCCGCTGTTCGGCCCGCCGCCGGAACGCCGGGGCGACATCGCGATGGTGTTGCTCCAGAAGGTGCGAGCCACGGCCCTCGATGGTCAGGCCCAGACGGTGACGCTGACTCTCCGTCACGAGCGTTCGCTGCCGACCACCAGCGGCAGCGTTCACGTCGGCCAG
>CAIPEB010000102.1 GCA_903863885.1 uncultured Planctomycetaceae bacterium
AACGCCCCGTTCCCGTTCACATCGTGGAACACGCGGTCGCCCAGCGAACCGGCGCCCCGCGCTCCGAAGTCCGCCGTGTCGTAGTTCTGACCCGTCGTCAACGTCAACGTCAGCGGATCGTTCCCCGTGCTCACGGTTAAACCCGCCGGCAGCGTCGCGTTCACCAGGTCGACCTGGAAGTTACCGGCCCGCATTTGCGGGAAGCTGTAGTTCCCGTTGGCATCCGTCGTCGCCGTGTACGTCTCATTGTCTCCGGGTGTCAGCAGGTTCCCGTCCGGGCCAGCCCAGGTCAGGGCCACGGTCACGCCGGGAATCCCCGGTTCGCCCGCGTCCTGCGTCCCGTTGTTGTTCAAGTCCACCCACACCAGGTCGCCGATCGACCCCGTTCCCACGTAACCGAAGTCCTGGGCGTTGTTGACGACGCCGGCAGCGAGCGTCAGTTGCGACCGGCTATCGTTACCGCCATCGGGGTCCGCCGTGAGCGTCAGACCGGACGGCGGCGTCACCACGACGGCGTACACGCCGGCCGGCAGCAGGCCGAACTGATACTTGCCGTTGGCATCGGTCGCGGTGGCGAACGAGAGATTGTCGCCGGTGGTCGCCAGATTACCGTCGGGGCCGGCCCAGGTTAACTGGATCGCGACGCCGGGAATCCCCGGTTCGCCGGCATTTTGCACCGAATTGCCGTTCGTGTCGAAGAATACCGTATCTCCGATGGCGCCGACCACTTCGCTGTCACTGGAGGTGCCTGGACGGCCGCCGACGCCCGGGTTGCTATCCCACGCCACGCTCGCCGTATTGGTGAGCGAGTTCGTTTGGGTGCCGGGGTTGGTCAGGGTGGCCTGATAGGTAAGCACGAGCACCTGGCCCAATGCGATAGTGCTCGCGTCGATCTGGACTGCCGTGTCGCCGCCGGTGTTGCCGCGAACGATCGTGGCACCGACCACCGTCGTGGCGGGGTCGATCGTCACCGTCCCAGGAACCAGTTTGAAGGCGGGATCGGAGAGCAGGTCGTTGACCGAGACGTCGAAGGCTGCGGCCGTGCTCGCGGCGGTGTGCTCCACCCGCACGGTATACCTCACGATGTCGTCGCTTACGGGCCGCGCCGACTTGTCGATCCGCAATGCCGGTTCGACCAGTTCCGCCGGCTGCGAACTGGTTGCGGAGCCTGTGCCGTAGGACATTGTCGCGTTGTTTACCAGCGCGCGACCATCGACGTTGCTCGCGTGATTTTCGACGCGGGCCACGATCCGGACCACGATCTGGTCCGCCTCGTTGGACACGTTGTCCGGCGCGTCGACAACCGTGCCGAAGCTGAACACGGCCCGGTCGGGCAGACCGTCGGCGAAATTGGCGTCGAACAAGAAGCCGGGGGCCCCCAGGCCCAGGGCGGAGCCCGTGATGTTGCTGCCGATCGAGATCACCGTGGCGCTCAGGATGCTCATGATGTTCGGGAGATCATCGGTGATCGTGAGCGCCGTGGTGCCTTCGGTGAGCGTGGCCGTGAGGTCGTACGTGATCGTTTCACCGATCACCAGGTCGGTGACGCCGGGCGTATGCTGGCTAGTGCCGGTCTCGGCGACGGACGTGGCAAAAATCGTCTTGCTCACGGTCGGGGTGCCTGTGGTGAAGGTGGCCCCGTCGCTGCCCAGGTAGTCGTTGACGCCGGTGCTGCCGATACGCTCGCCGGTGGCAGCTCCGGGGATCCCCGGGGTCGCGGACGCGGTACCATTCGTCCCCGGCAGGCTGGTGTACGTCAGATTCGCCGTGTTCGGAATCGTCTCGTTCGGACGGACCGCGTTGGTCAGCGTCGCGGTATATTCGATTGTGACGCTGCCGCCGACCGGCACCCGCGAAATCGTCACGTCGAGATTGTTCCCCGAACTGGCGTCCGTGACACCCGACGCTCCGCCGCCCAGGGTGACGGTCGGCACACCGGTGCGGAGCAGCGTGCCGCTCGGCAGGTTATCGGTCAATCGCACGTCGAACGCGGGGGCCGAGCCGGTGTTCGAGTATGTGACGCGATAATTGGCCGTGTCACCCGCATCCCGAGGCAGCGTGCCGACCACTTGTTTATCCACGTTGGTGATGGACGGCTCGCGGATGGTGACGGGCACGCCGTTGGAGGTAACGAGTGAGGCGGCGGGGGTGCCCGCCATGACCTGGAACTGATTGGACCGGACGTTGCCGTTGTTCGTTGTGGCGTCGTTGTTCACCACCGCGTTGAACTCGACGATCACGTACTCCTGGTTTGCATCGCTTTCGGCATTCACCAGGGTGCCCAGGGCGAACACAGGATCCGTGCCGTTGCTGAAGGACGCGGGACTGATCGCTGTCCCGGGCAGCACGAACAGCGGCGTGATTCCCGCGACGTTCGTGTCGTTGCCGACCACCTGCAACCCCACCCCCGACAGCGTGCCGGAGGTGATGTTGGCCGGTGTGTCGGCGACGAAGGCCACCGTGGCGCTGCCGTCGTTGAGGAACTGCAGGCCGGAGGGCAATTGGTCCCACAGGGTCAGGTTGGCGGAGGTGCCTTCGGGCAGTCCCACCAGGAGCCGATAACGCACGACTTCGCCGATTGCCACGTTGCTGCCCGTGGTGTCGGCTTCGGAGGTCGCGGCGATCGACTTGACGGCCGTCGGCAATACGGCGCGGAAGCTCGCCACGTCGTTGGCAAAGTAGTTATTAACGCCGCCGGAGCCGTCTCGCTCGCCCGTGGTGGTGCCTGACGCAGTGGTCACCTGGGAGCCGGTGGGATTGCTGACGGTGCCGGCGCCGGGCAAACTGGTGTAGACGACGCGGGCATTGTTGTCGAACAACTGGTTCGGCGCGACGGCCAATGTCAAGAGCGCCGTGTAGTCGACGGTGACGCTGCCGCCGACGGGCAGAGTGTCAATCAGCAGGTCGATCACGTTCCCCGCCGAGCCGTTCGTCACCCCGGCGGCACCGCCCGCGAGCGAAACAGCGATGCTGGCCAGATTGAGCGTCAGTCCCGCGGGAACGATATCGGTCAGGCGGACTTCGAACGCCGTGGCGCCGCCCGTATTGCTGAAGGTCACCCGGTAGCTGGCGATATCCCCCGCATCGCGCGGCTGGGGTGCGAGCAGCTGCTTATCGAAATTCGCCACCACCGGTTCGCGAACCGTCGCCGTCACGGTGTTGGACGAGGGACCGGGCACACCGCCTACGGAGACCGTGTACGAGTTATTGAGGCTGTCCCCGTTGCGATTGGCGCCGGAGTTCTCGACCAACGCGTTGAACTCGATCACCACGAATTCCTGGTCCGGGTCGGGGTCGTTGCCTGTGTACGTCAACGTGCCCAGGCTGAACACCGGATCGACTCCCCCAGTGAAGACGCCGCCCGAGATCGTGCTGGGTGGCAACGGAAACACCGGGTTGATGCCCGGCAAGCTGGCCAGGGTGCCAGCCACGCCCGGCAAGGAACCCAAATCCGGATTGCTGGAGACCAGATCGGTTCCGGTCTCGGTGACGAACGCCACGGTGGCTGTTCCGTCGTTCAGAAAACGCAAACCGGGAGGCAACAGATCGGTCACGACGAGACTCGGTGTCGTGCTTTCCGGAAGCTGGCCGACCAGCCGATACCGGACGATTTCCCCGATAGCCAGATCGCTGCCCGTGGTGAAACTCTCGGAGGTTGCATCGAGCAGCTTGGTCAGAACCACGGGCGGCACGGTGATCGTGGCCCCGTCACTGGCCGTATAGTCGTTTACGCCGCCCGCGCCTGTCCGTTCGCCGGCCACAGTGCCGGGCAGTGAGGTCCATTCGGCCGTGCCCGTATTGGTCACCGTCTGACCGGGCGCCACCGCGCCCGAGACGCTGCCCGTGACGACGATGGTAACGCTTTGGCCGACGGCCAGATCGAACGACGTGCCCGTCGGCGTCTGCAGGACCCGCGGCGATCCCGCGGTGATCTCGAAGAACGAGGCGTAGTTGCCGAGAGTCGAATGGGTGGCCGTGAAGCCCGCCGGGAGAAACGCGTCGGGCAACGGATCGGAGAACGTCACTCCGTAGGCGTTGGTCTCGCTGCCGCTGGCGTGTGCGATCACGATCGTATAGGTGACCGTGTCGCCAGCGTCCGGGTTGGTGGGCGTGGCGTTCTTGTCGACGGTCAGGGTCGGTTCGATCACGGTGACATTGGCGGCGCTGGCAGCGGCCGTCTGTTGCGTGCCGGCGTCGACAGCCCAGGCGATCCGGGCCGCATTGTTCAGCGTGGTGCCGCTCTGGTTGCCGGTGGTATTGAGCACTCGGACGGTGTACGTCAACGTCAGCGTCTCCGCCACCGCGTTGTTCGTATTAGCATTGACCACATTGCCCAACAAAAACGTCAGGCGCTGCGCGGTGGTGGAACCGTTGCCGAACAGCCCCGGGACGAAACTGGCGGGATCCGAGAAGTCGCCGGCACCGACGTTCGTCGTCAGATCCGAACTGGAACGTACGATGCTGTCCAGGCTGACAAAGCCCAGGCCCAAGTCCAGGTTGTCGATCACTCTCGCCACGGTGCTGGTGCCTTCGGGCAACGTGACGACGACCTGATACTGGGCCGTCTCGCCAATCACCGCTTGATTGTTCAGGTTGTTGCCGGTCACGATACTCGTGCCCAGGAACGTCTTCTGGACCGCCGGATCGCGGGTACTGACATCGGCGGTTTCGATCAGGTCCTGCCCCGCGAAATACGAGGAGGACCCTGGGTGCAGCTCGGTGTAATCCGGACCGCCTTCCAGCGACGCGTACTCGAAAACGGTGGCCGTATTGGTCAATGTGGACCGGGGCACGACGCTGGTTTGCGCCAACAGGTCGTAGGTGATAACCAGCACGTTGCGGCCGTTGGTCGGATCGTAGCCATCCAGTGCGCCGCCGTCGGTGCCGTCCGGCAGCGCCGCGGTGGGGCCCGGATCCAGGAGTTCGATGCCGCTGCCAAACAGGTCCGAACTGAATCCCAGTCCGTTGTCCAAGCCGAGCACTTGGGCAGGCAGGTACGACGCCCCAGTACCGTCGGTGATGCTCAGATTGTACCCGCCCGGCGGAGCTGTGAATCCGGCGGGGATCGTGTCCTTCAGCTTGATGTCGAAAACGCCCTTGCGGCTGCTTCCCGTGTTCTCGACGACCACGGCGAAAGTCACCAGATCCCCCGCATCGATCCCGCTGAGATTACTGTTGATGGGATTGACGGCCAGGCCATCGGAGTTGATCGTGGCTGCGCCCCGGAAACCCGGTGAGCCGGGCGCGGAGAAATTCACCGGACCCACGGTCGACGGTGCAAAGACGGCGTCCGCACGATTGGTGGCCACCACGCCTTTGGTCATGCTCACCACGGGTGCCGCGACCTCGATCATGACGATGGCGGTCGACGAGGTGGGGACATTTTCAGTGTTCTGTTGGGTCTGCGTGACTTGGTTCGTCAAGAACAGTCCGTCGGCAAAGGGGTCCGCGGTCGCGGTGACGGTGAACAGAACATCGACGGTGCCCGCCAGGTTGTCATTGGCCTCATGGGTGCCGAAGTACCAGGTGACCGAGTTGTCGACGAGGTTGGCTGTCACGGCGACATCCCCGTTCGTGCCATCGCCGTTGGCGTCGGCGTTTTGGGTGTGATTGTCGGCCGGACCTCGCTTCCACTGTCCGGCGGGCGGAGCCGTCGCCGTGGGCGGATTCGTGAAGACGTCCGTGGTGGTCCAGGCCGGCCCGTCCGCGTATGCCGGAAAACCGTTGGCGTCCGGGTCGCCGGCGCGGAAGATGGGGAGTGGCAGGTAGTCCACCGCCCTGAACTTCTCGAAGTCGCCCAGCGCGAAGTCGTAACGCCAGCGATAGGTCACCGTGTCGCCCGGGGCGATGATCAGAGGATTGGGCACGGGGGACGGCAGGATGTTCCCGTTAACGGCGTAAATGGTCTTGGCCCACGCTCCGTCGCTGACGGTCAGGCCAGCGCCGCCGCTATCTTCCTGGCCCCCGATGACGTTTGTGAGCGTCCCGTCCAGGATGTCGCCGCGGATCGTGACCTGATTGCTGATGGCGTCGTTCTCGTTCAACGACGGATCGTTCGAAGGAAACGTCTCACGATACTGATCCAGGACCCGCGTCCGCAGCTTGATCTGACCGGTGGTTGCGCCCAGGTTGGTACTGCGGTCCAGGAACAGCCCGCCGACCAGTTGGTCATCGACGGCATTGTCCCGTAGCAACTTGGACAGGTCGAATTGCAGGGTCGTCTGGCCCGTATGCAGCGGATCGGATTGCCCCGCGCCGTTCCCTTGGATGCCGTCCGTATCGACCGAGTAGGAGTAGTTCTGGCTGCCCGAGAACGGCGGACCGGAGGGGGCGAGACTGAACGTAAGGGGCCCCGCGCCCGCGCCGGCTTCGCTGATCGTCGCGGTGGGATTACCGATTTGCGGGTCCGCCGGATTGAAGTCCTGGCCGTCCGACAGCACGTCGCGCAGCGTCAGATTGCCAAAAGCAAAGAAGTCGGAAACCTGAAAACTCATGGTCCATTCGACGACGTCGCCCGGGCTGAGCAAGCCGAGCGGAGCGGTGTCCACGACGATCGCACCGGTCTTTTGGATCGAGATGGACTCCTCGCTGAGCGTATGGCCCGCAACCGACGGCAGGGTGTAAGTGTCGGAAACCGGCGTCACCGGATCGCGGGTGTCGATCGGATCCCAACTGCCCGTGCCGGTGTTCGAGTTTGTTTCGTAGACGAAGTCGCCGGTCGCCGGATCCAGCACGGGCGTGGTCCCTGGCGACGGAAACTCGGCGATGTAGAAGTCCACCGTCACGACCACGTCCGTGGCGCTGTCGGGGATGCTGCCGACGACCGTGCGGCTGGTCCCGCCGCTGTTCTTGAAATCCACGGTCAATTGACGGTCGGCCGGCGCCGTGTAGGGCGGCGGGGAGACGGCCGAGGGCTGGTGGCTGATTACATAATCCGTCCCCGGCGACGCCGCCACGCCATTAATGGTGACCGACGAGATCTGTTTGTAAACGTGATTCGGCGGCAAAAGATCGCGGATCTGCAGGTTGTCAATCGACTGACCCGGCGCAATGTTCGCGATCAGCCGGTACTGCCGCACATAGTTCGGTCCGGTGGCGGTTTCGCCCACGGCCCCCCCGTCATCTCCGGGGCCGACGTATTCCTTCGTGACCTCGAAAACCTGGGGATCCACCGCGGCACTGACCGGCGTATTGCGAATGGGCGGATCCAGGATGGGATTATCCAATTCGTCGCTGCCGAAGCGGAAGCCACCGACGGCAGTCACGGTCAACGGGTGGTTCAGATCCGCCAGATTGCTCATGGAGGTCGCTACGCTGATGGCGGCCGGCGTCTGGCCGGGAGTAAAACTGCCAAAGGGCAGCGTCAGCACGACCAATTGGTCGCCGGGCGTCCCCGTGACCACGATGGGTGTGTTGGTCCCGTCCACCGCGAACGGATGCACGGCCTGCCCGCCGGCGTCAAACGTCACCGTTTGCGGAACCAAAGCCGTGCCCAGGAACGTCGCGCCGTTGAACGTCAGGCCATCGTTGCCATCGGCCCCGGTCTTTGGGATGACCAGATCGACATAAGGGCCGTAGCCCGTGTCCGAGGCGGAAGTATTGTCGAAAGTGACCGAGAAGTTGACGGGCGTCCCGATGAACGCCGTACTTGGCACGCTGAGCGAGACAGCGGGGACGGGGGACAGGGTGTGGTTCCACTCGGCCTCCAACTGCGCCGAGAAGGCCACCGAAGCTTCGATCGAGCCGCTGGTGAACTCGAATTGCCAGTCGCCGCCCAGCCACTTCGCACCGGTCCGGTTGCTGCTGGCCGCGACGTCGGCGCCGGTCAGCTGCTGGAAACGGTTCAGGAACTGCTGGCCACCGCCGTTGCGCGTCAGATCACACTCGTAGAACAAGACGTCGGCGCCCGACGACAGCGACTTTCGCCAGGCGGCGATCTCGGACGAGCGGCTGTCCAGCGTCAGGCTGTCCAGCCAGGAATCACCCAGCTGGATTCGCCCGGACTCGCCGTGACCGACCAAATGCAAAGCCTGAACCCCGCGACGCGCAGCCAGGATGTTCGTGATCTGCGTCACCCCGTCCTGATCCGGCGACAGAACGGCGTAATCGATTCGCTGCTGCCGGAGGTCGGCGACCAGCTGCTCCTTGCCCGGAGTCGCCGCGTCAATGATGACCAAGTGGGCGAACGACTGCGGACCGTCCGCAATTTGTCCGGCAGTTTCCTGGACGTACACAGGCGACTGGTCCATCGTTGAGACATTGGCCGCCCGTTCGACCCAGACCAGTGCCTCCGGGCCATCAGCCGGCAACCCCAAGGTGCGGCTAAGTAGCACGCGGGACTCGAGATCCTCCCTCATCAGTTGTCTGCGGAAGACCTCTCGCTTGAGACTGCGTTCTCGCTTCTTGCGCTGGTGCGTGACGTTGGGACCGCTGGTGGTCGGACGTGACTTGTCTGGACGGTTGGAATCTTTGGACATATTTTCCAGCACGACATTCGCCTTAAGAAATTAGCGGGAGAGAAATGGCTGCAGCCAGAATCTCAGAATGAAGGACCGCATACTCGGCTGCGGATCCGACCAATGCCCTTTCAGCAATGCGACAGCAGGCCGCCCATTTGCCGACACGGTTACCGGAAACCTGCCATCGCAGATGTCGCAACGTCAGGGTGACACGAGCAGATCGCCCTGGGATAGCTCGACGCCGCACCAGTACGTGGAATGGTTCCGTCCGCTTGCGGTCGGCATGGCAGGCGAGATTTCCATTTCGGCAAAATGGCGAACCTAGCCAGAGTCGCCGGAGCAACACACCGCACAGACGCACACATGGGCATCGCTCACTCGGAAGGAAAGAGTCTGCAGACCGATAGAATTTCACCAGTTGCAGATGATCGAGGACGCGACGCCAATTTGTGCCGAATCACGTCCAACAACCGAGAGAGTACGGACCTGGCTGACCGACCAGCCAACCCCGTAACGAACTGAGCACACCCCTGAACTGATCATCAAGAGCCAGGGTCTCAACGTACCGTTCCATCGGCAGGCCATTGAACCATTCAAGCAGTATCCGGATAGCAATTGTCGTGCCACACCGGATTGCAAGTGTTGTGCCACAGCAGACACAACTGCGTTTTCCCGCTCGATGCCACAGTAAACTGTCAGCAACAGCCTGTCGACAACAGTAGACGAGCGACGCCACGTGGCGGTAACTTTTACCGCATTCGAGCAGCTTTACACGGAAAAATTTACAGCCACGCCAGCACCGCTGTCGAACACGTGTTCACTCGCAATTCAATGAGTTGCTTCGCTTCGGCAAACGCTCTCGGCCTTTTAGCACGGGCCAGATGAAGCACTACCAGGCAGGTATCGAGGCTGGGTCTTGCTCGGGTACGCACCACCATTCCGCGTAACGGTGTGCAGCATTACACGGCGACGTCCCCGAGTCGAAACACCGGACAAAATGCCGAGTTGCCCGAAAAAGACGGACCAAGAAAGTAAAGGAGGGACGGCCGCCTCTTCCCGGTAGCGGCCGTCCCTCTGTGCCTCGGCTATTGTGTCACAAACCGCAGCGACGTCCCCAAACCGGAGTCGCACGCGAGATGCACTGCAAAAAGAAGGGAACCCACCGGCGGTGGCAACGTTGGGTGAGTTCCCCTTTAATCTGGGCAATACTTTAATCAGCAAACCTCATACCGAATTAGAATAAACAAAAGACAAATGACGTAAAATCTTTTACATAAAGCACTTACAGAACATGCAAGTACAGGAACACAAATGCGGTTGCGTATTACAATGATGCGCATCGGTTGATTTTGGCGCCTCGTAATCGAACGGTCTTGGAGGACGAGTAGGTAAACTCGCGGATCGACCCGCGCATGATGAATCCCGGCGGGCTGACTCGACGCCGATGGTCGTTAAACCGCAAATTCTCACATCGGCAAAATGACGATTGACTGAATTGCGGCAAATTGTTGTTCGTGCCCGCGAACCTTATACTTGTATCGCATGCCCCCCCCCCGACACGTGCTTCTGGCGTTCGTATTTCTATTGGCGGCGTGGACTGCAGTCTGTGATCCGCAAGGGGGCGCTGCCGAAGTCGATGCCGCTGCGCCGACTCGCTACACACGCAAATCGTCCTGGCAAGAGACTGTCTGGGCATCGCGGGAAAGCCTGCGCGGTTCGGTTCTGTCGGAGCCCGAGCGTCAGGAGCGGGCTCTCGCGTTTTGGCAATCCGTCCAGGATGACTTCCCCGTGGCCTGCGATTGGGCAATGCAAGACTGCGAGACCGGCTTTCCCGATTGGTTCACAGCCGAATCCGTTGGGGAAATCGAAACCAGGATGATCGACCGGACATTGCACGAACTCGGTGAACGCGGCGCGGTATTGCGTGATGAGTTCAACCGCCTGTGCGAAAGCCGGACTTCCCAGTGGGAGCACCGCTTGCTCGACCTGTACGTCCGCGCGTGCGAACAACGCCGGATCCTCCGGCTTAAGACCGTTCTCTGCCAGACGCCGCGGATTGTATTCACCAAGCACTTTACTCTCCGCCCGTCGTTCTTCGGTTATACGGAAGGCCAGTCGGACGCGCAGCACGAGCGGCATTTCCAGCCCGGGGCCTCACTCTGCCTGTTGGAATTGGACGGCTCCGTTGCCCGTGTGCGCACGCTGTTGCACGATCCGGGCGGCATGATCCGCGACCCCGCGGTCTCTTGGGATGCCGCGCGTGTGGCTTTCGCCTGGAAGAAGTCGCTGGACGAGGATGACTACCACCTGTACGACCTGGAACTGGCTACGGGCCAAGTGCGCCAATTGACCTCCGGACTCGGTTTCGCCGACTACGAGCCGGCCTATTTGCCCAACGGCGACATTGTTTTCAGTTCGACGCGTTGTGTGCAAACGGTCGATTGCTGGTGGACGGAAGTCAGCAATCTCTATACCTGCGACAGAGACGGGCGTTACCTTCGCCGGCTTGGCTTCGACCAGGTGCATACGCTGTATCCCCAAGTGCTGGACGACGGTCGGGTCATCTATCTGCGCTGGGACTACAACGACCGAAGCCAGATGTTCACCCAGAAACTTTTTGTGATGAACTCCGACGGTACGGGACAGACCGAGTTCTATGGAAACAACTCGTGGTTTCCGACGACGATTGGCCACGCACGAGGCATTCCGGGAACGCAGCGTGTAGTCTGCATTTTCAGCGGCCACCACACTCCGCAAACAGGCAAGCTGGGCATGCTTGACCCGGCCAAGGGCCGTCAGGAAAACTCGGGGGCCCAACTCATCGCACCGGTGCGTGCAACCGAAGCCGAACGCACGGACGCTTACGGCCAGTCCGGAGACCTCTTCCAGTATCCGGTGGCCCTCAATCAGACGGAGTTCCTGGTCACTTATTCTCCGTTCGACTGGGAGTCCGACCGCGCCAAGAACAGCCCGAGCGGCGGTTTCGCCATTTATTGGATGGACATCAACGGCCGCCGCGAATTGCTCGCCAGCGACCCGCAGATTCCCTGCAATCAAGCCGTGCCGCTGGTGCCGCGATCTCCTCCGCCGCCCCAACCCAATCGAGTGGATTACCGCCAGAATTCGGGCACCTACTACGTGTACGACGTCCATGCCGGACTCGGTCTGGAACGCGTGCCGCGGGGCGTTATCAAGAAGCTGCGGGTGATTGCCCTCGACTTCCGCCCTGCGGGGATCGGCAATAACGGCAGCATCGGCCCCAGCGGCGAGGCGTTGGTATGCACGCCGATCTCGATCGGTAACGGATCATGGGACGTGAAGACGGTGCTCGGCGATGCCAAGGTCCATGAAGACGGCTCGGCGTTCTTCCGTGTGCCGGCGCGGCTGCCTGTCTACTTTCAGGCGTTGGATGAGGAAAATCGCGCCGTGCAAACGATGCGAAGTTGGAGCACTCTCCAGCCCGGAGAAGACCGCGCGTGTGTCGGCTGCCATGAGCACAAGAACACAACCCCGCCGGCCGGACGGCGGAGCCCAACGCTGGCCCTCCAGAGCGGTCCTCAATCCCTCGAGCCTTTCTACGGTCCGCCGCGCGGGTTCAGTTTCCGCAAGGAGATTCAGCCCATTCTCGATCGCCACTGTACCGGCTGTCACAAAGACCGCGAGCAGAAAATGACGCCCGATACGCTGACGGAGGCAGTGACCCGCCAGCGCGATCCGGTCTGGTCTGCCTTTGCCGTTCAACGCCGCGACGATTACTCGAGCCCGCCCGCGGCACACCCCGCCGTTTCGGACCCGAGTCTGAACCGCGCCTGTTTCAGCCTGCTGGATGAGCCGGTCGAGGACAAGGTGGCCCGGCGTCGTTGGACGGATTCGTATCTCAACCTCACACTCTCCAGGCCGACCGACTACTACGAAGCAGTGGGAGCATACTTCGGCGTTTTCGATGGGCGGATGGTCAACTGGATCGGCTCGCAGTCTATCCCCACACCACTGCCAGCAGGCGCGGCCGGCTCGCTCCACAGCGGATTGCTTCCGCTCTTGAAGGCCGGGCACGGCGGTGTCAGGCTGTCGCGAGAGGAACTAGACAAGCTCTCCTGCTGGATAGACCTCTTCGTACCTTTCTGCGGCGATTACGCCGAGGCGAACCTCTGGTCCGGCGACGAGACGGACAAATTCCGCCGCTTCCGCGAAAAACGGAAGATGATGGAGGCAATCGAGCACGGGAACATTGATGCCTTGGTGGTCGACCGGCCACCTCCTTGACCAAACCGCGAGCTTTGCGCTACCGAAGATCGCCGGCCCCTGGCCTCAGAGCCGGCAACTCGGCGTTTGGAATTCGCTGCTGCCAATCACCGGCAAAGAGCCGCCGTGGCAGAGGTCTGGTCCGCACCCACTCGACGACATCAAACTCCGGCGATTCGCCCCGGGCACGTTGGTCCTTCATCTCCCAAGCAACCACGCCGCGCGAGTCAATCAAAGCAAGACGGCACGACACAACCTTGGCCGTGATGTCTGGCGGGCCCTTGCGCAAGACCCGCGTCTCCTCGTTGGCTTCGAGAACCGCCCGTGTCGCGGCGGAATCATCCGACATCCACTCGGCTTGATGAATCCGTTCCACAAAGACCGAGCGGATCTTGCCTGCCTCGGCCAGATTGCTGCGGACCTCCACGCGGACGGCAGAGCCACGCCCCACAACCGAGTAGAGATCAGGATCGAGCGTGGGCCAGGAAAAACTGGCCATGTCAAATCCACGGGCAAAATACGCTCCGCTGTGCTCGTCCGGCACGAACTCGGTTCGCCAGTAGGTTCCATCCGGAGACGCAGCGTGAGCGCCGTTGCCCTTGAGTTGAGCCACGAGTTGTCGTTGCCGTCGATCGATCTGTACCAGTCCGTGACCGGCAAGTTCGGGCTGAAGCATCAGCAAGATCCCCCGGTCGCCCAACAGGGCCAGACGGTTGAATTGGGCGGGCGGTATCGCAAATTCGTCCACGATTTTTCCGTCGGCAACATCCCACTGGACCACGGAGTTCGAGGCGCCGTCATGCGTAACCCCGATCAGTCGCTTGCCGTCCGCGATAAACGCAGCATCCAGTATTCCCAGATGCTCGTTGCCATCCGATCCGCCCAGTTTGACGAGCGCCGCGCCGGTAATCGCGTCACGAATTAGGAACTTCTTTCGCTCGACGAGGTACTTGCGATTCGCACTCAGACTCGGCGGGTCGGAGGTTGTCAGCGTGTAAACGGACCGACATTCCGGCAGCCGCCAAAGCGTCAGCCCCGCGGAGTTCAGCGTCAGAACATGTCGCCTGTCGACAAATGCCGCCCAGCGACAGAGATCGGCCGACGAAGCCTCCATGGGAGCAGGTCGCCAACCGGCTGCATGGCGACCGAGTTTCAACGACCAGACATCAATGCGGCCGAATTCTCCCAAGCCGGTCTGGTCGTCACCGGTGAGCAGCAGTGATCCGTCGGAACTGGCGTCGAGCAAATGGATCGAGTCGGGAACCTCTAACTGATGCAACCGCTTGCCGCTCGCGATGTCATATGCTTCCAGCAGCACACTCCGCTGAGGCGGCAGTGGCCCCCTCGTAATCACGGCGTGATTCGCACTGAAATACTCTTCGGAGCGTTCGACGGCCAGGATTCCGCCCGAAGAAACCACGATCCGATCCGGTTTATTCTGCAGATTCGGGTGATCGAGCCGAATCGATTTTCGGGCAAACGGACCGCTGAGCGCATCCGGCACGCTCGCCGCGCCGCGAGCTATCTCATCGCCAGCCGGCACCGGCGCAGTTCTTGATGCACTGGTCAACGGAGGAACTGCAAAGACCGAGGTGGCTCGTACCACTTTCTTCGACTTCGCAATGTCAGGCGGAAGTGGTGCATTGATGAGCTTCTGTTGGGCAGCGTCAACTCCGAGCATGTTGGCGCCTCCCAGAGGGATGACTGCCGTCAAGTCATCGTCGGGCAATACCCAAAAAGGATGCCCGGTTTGGGGATCCACGAGCGTCGTTCCCTGAAACACCAGCAAATCCCCGTCCGGAAACCACACGAGACCTGGCGCCGCACTGCTGTGCGTGATCGTGCGTAAATCGATCGATCGCGGATAACGGCGCTGCAGGATCGGTTCGCCCGTCTCCATGTTCCAAAGTGTCAGGAAGTTGCGCTGCATTTGGTGATAGACGGCAGCCAATCGCGTTCCGTCCGGAGAGAAGCGGATGCCGTCACATCGGAAGAAAGCCAGTTGGGATCGCGTATCTGCGTACGGCACGACAGACGCCTGCTGGCCCGGTTGCGTTAGTCGGCAAATCACCAGGCCGTCGTAACTCAGCGCCGCAAGATAGTGCCCGCCGGGACTGATCGTCAGCGCGGTTGGGAGAGCACCCCAATCATCGCCGCGTCTGGCAAGCGCGAATTCTCGAACCGGATTGCCGTCCTCGGCCTGATAGAGGCAAACGTCGATTCGATCATCGACGGTGAAAGCAGCGACTACGACGTTATTTGCGGCAACACCCAAGTAACGGCAGCTGACAAACGAACCGTCGCGCTTCACCGTCGAGGATTTGCCGGACAACGTGTTGACGATAACGACCTCATTCTCGCGGTTGTAGGCGACGAACCGGCCGTCGGGAGAAACGGCGGCGACCTCCGCTCGTCGCGCCCACGCGACGGACTCGCCCACGCGTGTTCCTTTCGATAGATCCAGAACTTCGGCCCGCTCGCCATCGTCATCGGCCGCCAGCAACATCGGCCCGCCGCGCTCGCTTGGAAAGAACCTCGCATTCCTGGGCACCGCGTAATCGATCTTCGGCGCGGCCGACCAGGGTTTCGCATCGGTCGGCGGATCAACTATCGACGTCCAGGGACGTTGGTCGGCAGTTGCGGTGGCCGCGGGAGTCATCGGCGGCGCGATGGACGGAGATGCCGATACCGGCGCCGGCGGAGTCGTCACGCGAGGAGTCGCACTTCCATGGGCCGGTGCAGGTTCTGGTCGCAGTTTCTCCATGCGCGAGGCCAACGACTCCCTGATCCGAGGTTGGAGTTTCGTTCGCAACATGCCCGCCGCCGGGTTCCCGGAGTCACCGATGATTTGGAGACCTACCAGAAACTCGTCGTCGGTCAGCGCCAAGATCGTCGCGTCCCCCTGCAGATCGAAGGTACCGAGCACTGCTCCGCGTTCGACGTCGATTACGGTCCGGCCGCAGATCAGTTCGCGGCTTTCGTCCATGAGCCACGGCACCTGATTCCATGACACATGGCCCGCGGCAACTTTCAGCGAGGTGCCATCGATCGGACAATCCTCGATCTGCCCGGTGGTCAATTTGATGCTGAGCAACTTGACCGAATCGTCGTGATAGCTGACGAGCAAGTAGAGATGTGCGCCGTCCAGCGTGGCTCCTGCTGCCAGGACTCGACTGGGGTTGATTCGGCCCGGCGCCAATGGCAGCTTCAACTCGCCGACAATCCGGCCGGTCCCCAGATGGGAAGCAACCAGCGTGTCGCTGAACGCCGCCAAGGCAAACTGGCCGCCCGGGGTCACCACATGAGAGTTTGGCAGGTAGGTCCCCTGCCCTTCAAATGAAGTGAATTCGAGCACGGTCGCGTTTCCCTCGATGTCAGATACGACGTATTTGCGGCCACCTCGGGTACGGTCGACGGTGGCCATGAGCAGCGAGTGCAGTCCGAGAAACTCAATGCTGAAATCACCGCCTCCAACTTCCCGACTGGCGGTCCAGATGCGTTCACCGGTTGCCACGTTCCAGACTTCGATTGCGACCTGCTCGCCGCTTGCCGGTGATGCCACTACCAGGTAACGCCCGTCCGGCGAAACATCCTGAAGAAGTAACGCCGGCGTTTCAGGACGGATTCGCTGAAGTTCCTTGCCGGTTTCCAGGTCGAACAAAATGTACTCGCCCTGGATTGCGCAGGCCCCGACTCTTCCCGGTCGCTTGGACAAGCGGGGCGTTTGCGGAACCGTTCCGAAGAAGACAATGGGATTGACGCCGAACTTCGGTCGCAACATGGCCGGGTCGGACGTAACCGACCACTTCATCGATTCCGGGTCTGGTTCGCCGCCGGGTTTGGATGTTGGCGTGACGGCCGCAACTTCCGCTCCTTGGCGTTGAACAAGCACGAGCGATAGCTTTCCCCTTTCTTGGACCACGGCTGTGACGCGCTGCGCGTCCAACACATGCCGGGGTTGCATATCCTCTCCACTCGCGAATGCCGGCCGAGGTGCTTCTTCGTCGCGTTTCCAGAACAGGCGGCCGTACAGGATCCAACCGCTTGCGTCGGGCAACCAGACCAACGGATGTTCATCTCTTGAAGGCACAAACCCCGAGACCGTTTTCAACCACGGGCCAATGTGCCAGTTCACCTGCCGCAGGAGCTTGCCCGTGGTGCAGTCCCATTCCAGCAGCCAGACGGCTTCACCGCTTGCCGGACTCACAATCGTGGCCAGGAATCGACCATCGGGGGGAAATACCAGTTCGCTGCAATGAAAAATCTCCGGGGCCCCCGGGGGCAGGTCCGAACTGCCTGCGCAACGTCCACTTTCCAAGTCGTGGATAACAAGCGAGCTGCCCACAATCGCGGCGAAATAGCTCCCCCCCGGTGAGATTCCGATTGCCTGATCAGGGATTGATGCCGCAATGCCCGGTGACGCCAGGACAAAGGTGCGGGGCTGCGATGTCTGCCCGAGATCCATCACGACAACCTGACCGCCTCCCGGCCCGCCGCGAACTCCAACGAGCTGGTCGTTTTTCGAGAACCGAAGCAGCGACAAGGGACTGTATCGGCTCCCTTCGTTCGCGAGAATTCGATCGCCATCGATGCGTCCGGTTTTGAACGACCAGAGACGCACGTGGTCCGGTCCCGTTTCCAGTACCTTGCCGGCAAGACGAGTCCCATCGGGCGAAACCGTCAATTCAGGAGGCATCATTTCGGGACTGGCGATACTTCCAAGCTTGATTCCCGAACTCAAATCGTGGAGTTCGGCCAGCGACGGCTTTCCCTGGCGAATGGATAATGCCAGCGGCCTTCCCGCGTAGGGAAATCGCACCTCCGTCGCATCACCCAGACGGATTGGAAACTCGGCCGAACGACCTGGCTCCGAGGAATTTCCCGGATCGGGCGCCGCGGACCAGGGAACAGGCCACTGAGATGCCGCACCCTTCATTCCTGACTCGGGGGAACCGGAGGCCGCGCCCGTCGGCGAGTGCGTCGCATTTGAGGCCGTCTCCGCCGGCGGACTCTTGGATTTGGATCCCTGACAGCCACTGGCGAACAGACTGATCACGATCACTCTGACCATCAGCGACTTGTGAATCGATGCCCTGGAAACGACTGACATAGGCGTTGTCTTCGGTGCGATAGAGCGACCTGCCATCCGCAGACTTGAGCACTCAAGAAGGCCTAATCAGGGCGAGTCAGCCGGCCCGGTCTCGGCGGCAAGAAGGTCAGCCATATGGACACGCAATTGCCGCAGTTGTTGCTCCTGCTCAGCACTGAACGAACCGGACTTCTGCCCCAACGTGTCCATCCAGGTAATCAATCGAGCCGAATCGTCCTGCGACAGTTTCACGTCGTAGTGGCCGCGCTGCAGCAGCTTGAGCACCGGGTTCATGCGGGCTTCACATTGCCCTGCGACCGATCGCTGCTCGCGGTATCGCCGGATCACCAGTTCCTTCAGGCTCGGCGTACCGTAGCCCACCATCGTGTCGTACGAACGCGACGGAGTCAGATCGAACGCTGCCCCTTCCGTGCCGGGCGCGTGGCAACTGACACACCGCTCGTTGAGCACAGGCTGAACAAGTGTCGCATAATCGAGCGGCCACGAACCTTCGGGGCCTGGAGTCAGCAGCGATGGTCCACGCAACACGGCTTGCACCAATTGGCTTGCCGGCGCGGTAGTGCGTTGTTCATGGCAGCCGATGCAGGTCTGAGTCTGGCCAGGCTGCAGGTAGACGCCGCTGCGCATCGTCTGCACGGCCATTCCCGACTCATCCAACGCCTGCATATACACGGTGACACCAGCCGGCAACCGAAACCAGGCCGATCCGTCCGGCTCGACCGGCACCGTTCCCAATACGTATCGTCCGTTGTCGTGCGTAGTGACGCCGATCGACGGCGAGTCCATCGTGGGATGCGTCTTGACCGGCAACCCAACAACGCGCAATTGTTTGATAGATCCCGGCGCGACCGAATCTTTGAGCCCGGAGTATACATTCAACAACAACAGCTGACCTTCCTGCGCCACGCTGGTCGATTGCTGGCCGACAATCGGCGGTCGTGTGCGCGGCTTGACGGGCAGCGGATACTGGCTGCCCATCGTCGGATCGCGGTAGAGCAGGTTCAGGTTGCCAAACGCGTCATACAGGTAAACACCCAAAGTAGCCGTCTCGTTCGTTTCGCCTTGGAACTTCAGAGGCCGATCACTCCACGCACAAAGCAAGTGCTCTTCGGAAAGCGGGTACGGATTCGCGTAGTACGTTTGGGGCCGCCCTTCGGACTCGGGAAAACACACTTCCGGCGTCAGACGCGTCAGCGCCGCAGGCGAGTCCGGACCGTAACGCGTATCGAGCAACACGAGGCTTCCGGCAGTGATGGAATGATGTCCCGAAGCGGTGAAGATCAATCGCCGCGATCCAGGGATGGAGCGTGCCTCGAAGAAACACTCGGGATTGCGTGTGAAATTGCCGTAGACGGCCTGTGCGCCGGTCCCATCAGGCAGGGTGGACCAGAGCCCCATGTTGTTCTGGCCATGACGGTCCACGTAATCCCATCGCGAGTAGATAATACGACCCTGGTCATCCACGCTCGGCGTCCACTCAAACATCTCGAACGCACTGATCGGTCTCAAGTTGCCGCCCGCCGCGTCCATCGTGTGCATCGTGTACACGGCACACGGCCGCTCGGGCCCTCCGCCGCACCGCACATACGAATCGGGCAATTCCGGGTGCGAGAGCGTTGCGGCCGCTGTACCCGCGGTACATTGAACGGCCTGTCCCCGGCGAGTGGAACAGAACAGGATGTCGCCGTTGGGCAGATAACGCCCGTCGAAGTCGTTGTACTTGCCGTGCGTCAGCTGCCGCAGGCCCGTGCCGTCGATGCGCACCTCGAACAGATGATAGAAGGAATCCTCGGGCAGACGCGTCTTGTCCAGCTTGTCGGGCCAATCGCTGAGGCCCGGATGGTGCCGGCACCAGGCAAACAGGATGCGCTGTCCATCATAGGAAATGTCGGGACGCAGCACATTGCCGGCCGGTAAACTCCCGGTCAGACATTGCAGACTCGCATGATCCGTCTTGAAATCATGCAGGACATACAGTCCACCGCCGGGTTGCGACCACCATCCCAGGTATTGATCCGACATGTGCGACCATTTGCCGGGTGCTCCGCGCACAATCACCAGATCGTTGAAATCAAGCAGCGGATTGGCCAACGCCAGTCTGCGGACGGCCCACCGCGCCCGGAAATACAGTTCACGCTGCAGCGAGTCACCGGCGTCAGTCGGTAGCTGTTTCAGAGCCGTCTGAACCTGCCGTAACGTTGCGATTTCGTCAGCGCACTGACTCTCCGCCGCGGCAACGTCCGCCCGCGGGCGCGCCGTATCGACCAGTCGTTGGAGGCTTGCTGCCAATCGCAAGCCCTGTTCGACCACCGACAGTGTTGGATAGCGGACAACGTGGGCCCCGGTTTTGCGCGTCGACCACTCGCAGACACTGCTCTGTGTCGCCGGCCGGCCCGGTGCCACATTGCCGTCGGCGCCGGCCGCGTAGATTTCAACCTCGTCCAAGTGCAGGCAGTTCTTGCCCGGCACCTGCAGCTTGACGAAGCGTGCGGCCTTGCCGCCGAGATCAACGGTCAACGGCTTGTTATCGGGCTGCCCCAGGAACGCGGTGCCGTCGTGTTGATAAACCTGTGCAAACTGCTTTCCGTCATTCGACAACAACACGGCGATCTGAGCTGAACGGCCGGCTGTGTGATCGCACCGGTTGAAGATCACGAGGCGCCCCAATGCTCGATCGGTACCCAGGTCAATCTGCCACCAGGGGTTATCCTCGAGCGCCGTGTGAAATCCCCACTTGCCGTCTTTCACACCATCGCACGCGCCCGCTGCATCCTCTTCCGGCGCGACCGCCGTCACGCTGCGCACCGCATCCTGCCGCAGCCAGTCCGCCTCGATCTGTGCATGCGTCGGCGGTGCCGCGGCATCATCGGCCGACGTGCCCGGAACAAGACCGGAAAGCAAGAGCACGGCCGGCAAGAATCGCGTGACGCCCCCGCCTGCCAGCCATCGAGTGATGCAACGGATCTTCCGCATAGATTGCTTCCCATTTCAATTCGCGACAAGGCGGCCACCACTTGCAGATTGTAGGTTCAAGACAGACGCGGTCCAATCAGCCAAGCGAGCGGACTCGGAATGGGCCTTCCTATCGTTGGATGGTGATGACCGCCGGCTTGTCCGTGAGCGGCTTGGTGATTTCGACGCTACCTTCACCGGCGGACTTCGATAGAACGGCGACCGGGGCGCTGCTCACTACGTCCGCCGCTGCCCCCCGCGCACCTTCTACACCGGCGAATTTCCGCCGGACCGGCCGGTGACAAGGTCCTTGGCGTTGTCCAGGCGAAGCGTTCTGGTTCCCTTGGTAGCGTCGGCGGGGAGGTGGAGGTTTGCGCCAAGGCCGTAAAGGAAGTCGCTGCAGCACGGATTGTACGGGCGAGTGGCTTTGTGCTGCCCCGCCCGCCGCGGCAGCTCATGCTCCATCCGTCCCCCCAGATTTCCGAGACTGAGCCATCTTCGTGAGAAAACCTCTTGCGCGGGCCATTTTTCGGGGTGTCAGACGCGGACCGGTAGCGTTCAGCGACAGGTCAAAGCAAGTCGCGGCCTTTTCGGGCTGACCGCACTCCAGATAAAGCAAGCCTCGATTGAAATGCAACCAGGCATTCTCCGGCTTGATCTGCAGCGACTCGGCGAAATCCTGCTCTGCCTCTTCGTAGCGCCCAAGGCCTGTCAGCGCTCGACCGCGGCCGTTCAGGGAGTAGGCCAACCCGGCTGAATGCCCCATCTCCCGGGCCAGTACGACTGCCCGGTTGAGATCTTCGAGCGCCTTCTCGTACTCCCCTAACTCGGCATAGACGTGCCCTCGGCCACTGTAATAGGCCTCGTGTGTTTCTTCGGCAGTCGCAATGAGGTGGGAATAGTCGTCAACAGCTTCCACAAAACGTTCGGAATACCAGTACGCGGCAGCGCGGATCTGGTAAGCCTGCAAGCTGCCGGGATCGAGTTGGATGGCCTCGGTCGCAAAAGCCGCCGCTTGGTCATATTGCCGATTGTTGTGCGCGGCCGAAGCGTTTAACACGAGCCGATACACTTCCAAGCTTTCGGCATGCTCAGGTGCCGCATGCGTTGCTTCACCAAGGTCCTTTTCCGACTGTTCGAGATTGCCCAACTTCTCCCAGGCGACACTGCGCCCAATATATGCGAACGCAGCTTCCGGCGATTGCTCGATAATAGCCTCGAAGTCGTTGCGGGCTGCCCCGAACGCGCCCAGCGATAGGTTCAGCTGTGCCCTTTGGAACAAGGCCGGAATCAGCTCCGGGCGCACCTGCAACGCAGCATCCAGGTCGGCCTTGGCGCCTTGCCGGTCGTCGTCACGAAGCAGCAGATTGGTTCGGGCCAGGCGGCAGGCGACATTTTCGGGGTCGATTGCCAGCGCCTGGTTCAGATCGGCCAGCGACTCCGCCGTATTTCCCTTCAGCAAATGCGCGTTGGCGCGACCTTGATACGCTTCGGCCATGCCGGGCGACGCGCGTACGGCGGCCTCGAAGTCCTCCATTGCTGCGTCGACTTGTTCCGTCTTCAGTCGCAGGTAGCCCCGTTGGACGAGTGCTTCTCCCCAATCCGGATAATGGCAAAGCGTGGCCGACAAGTCGTCGATCGCTGCCTCGTCCCGACCGAGCAGTGCGCGCAGTCGGGCGCGATGGTACAACGCACCCAGATCCTCGGGATCGAATTGCAGCGCGCGAGTCAGGTTCTCTTCGCCCTGCTCCAATTCCCCGGCCTCGGCTTTCGCCAGACCGAGCAACAGATAGACTCGCGCGCTCTCCACTCCCAGTTCGACGGCTCGCTCCGCGTCCTGCAGCGCCGCTTCATGCCGGCCGCTCTGGAGATGCACAGCAGCCCGCGCCACGTAGGCCACGCCAGCTTCCGGAATCTGACGGATAACGCCGTCACATTCCTCCAATGCCAGTTCCAGTTTGCCCGCGTCGGTAAGACACTCCGCTCGCTGGATTTTCAACAGCGGGTGGTCGATACCATCCCGAGTCACTTCCGTAAGTACCTTCGCCGCTTCGTCCGGAACCCCTTTCGCCCGGAGAGCAGCTGACTTGATCAAGAGCGACTCAAAGCTCGGGCCAGCCGTACGATGGTACTGATCCACATCCGCGATCGTTTCGTCGAACTGCCGCGCGTCCATGTGCAGACGGGATCGCAGAAGATAGGCACCGGCCGAGTCGGCGTCCAGGGACAAAGCCGAGTTCAAGTCGGCCATCGCGCTCTGGAACTGTCCCATCGCCGTACGGGCCTGGGCGCGAACCAGGTACAGTCGCGGCTGTTCTTCGGTCGCGAGCGCCTGCGTTACCGTCCGGATCGCGTCCTCCGGCCGGCCCATTCTCAACTGCAAGTGAGCCAGGTAGCCGCGGGTCGCGGCGTCGGCGGGAGACTCAGCGAGGATCGCTTGGCACTCCGCGGCCGCACGTTCCAGTTGATCGGCCGCTTCAAGGCACGACACCCGCAAATGCCGAAACCGAACCTCCCCCGGGTGGCTTTCAACCAACGAGTCCTGAATCGCGAGACTCTCGCGATGGAGACCCGTTGCTGACAGAACCTCGGCATGAAATACGGCCAGTTCCGTATCGTCCGGCAACTGCGCCCGCAGAGCTTCGACGTCTCGGACCGTGAACGCGACTGGCTCAGAGGGTGTCTCGATGTGGTGAAAGCGGCGCGCGATTTCCGCAAACGACAGTTCTTCGCAGGGGGCAGTGAGCCGCCACCAGTTAACGAGCGGTCGCTCGATTTGAGACTGGGCGCTGCTTTGGCCTCCGCGTATCCGGCGCTGCACGACGAACACAAAGGGATATTCAACCGGCCAGCTTGGCAGGGCCGACAAGTTATGCAGAAGCCTGGCCGTCACGTTCACTGGCAGACCCTGAACCTCAAAGGCGTTCCGGTTTCCGGGCAGGACAGCGCAGACAACTTGAGCGTAGTACCTGCGGCCTGGAACAGTCTCCTGAAAGAAACGGATGATTGCTCTGTCCACAATCTCCACCATGGCGTTGCCGATGGTCAGAGGAATTTGACAGCGCATCAGTTCCGCTTCCGAATTCAAGCAAGCCGTCACCCGAGCGAACTTAACCGACTCGGCGAAGCGTTGGCGCATCTGGAGAGGCTCGGCCGCCAAGCTGTAGCTCGCGGGCGCATACATCAGCGTGGCGTCCGGTATTGCCGCCAATAGATCACGGTATTCACTTACCCGTGCAAGGTTATCGGGCCGCGGCACCTTACTGCGACGGGCGGCCATTCGCGAACGCTGCATCTCGAGAAGAGCGACCGCGGCGACGACAAGACATGCCAGGGCCAAGGGAATATCCGGGGTCGCCACGAAAACGACTAACATCATGAGAGCCAGAGAGAGGATTGCCGCCGGCAAAACGGTCTCTCGTGCCAGTAACGACGCTCTGATTGCACAGCGGCGGCAGATCCTGACCGGCAGCAGGAGCGTGACATCCTCGTGCTGCAGCCAGACTTCGCACACGGACTCGGTCGACGCACGGCATACAGAGCAATTGCGAGGCAGTCTTCCCAAGCGGAGCATCTCGTCGATCTGCCCAACCGCCCGGTCCAGGCAATCGGGAGATCGTTCAGTCGGGGATACCGCCGACCGTCGCGGCGTCGGTTGGGCCTTTTCGGCCGAACGGTCACCGGGTGTTATGACCGACGAACCGCGTAGCTTTTTACCGCAGTACGGGCAGCAACCGTTCCCGCCCGGAACGACGCGGGTGCGACAATGTCGGCACTTGACGGTGTCCATCGCTTGCCCCCTTGGAACGCTCGTCGCCGATTCGCGAACCCGGCGTGGCGAGCGACACACGTGGCGAATTGCGAATTAAACAATCATACGGATCGGACCGCACACCAAGGAGATCCTTGTTCGGCACAAGACAGTCCCGCGCAATGTCTGCCATGCGTCTGGCATCTGGACACCGCCGAGCAAGGACGCCGCCGCCTGTGACAAGCAACTTGGCAGCAGAGCCCCCGTGGAAAAACGCCGCTCCCCGGCGTGTGCGATGCTGGAGATCTGCGTCGTCGGCAGCGGCAACCACTGTGCCGAGATCCGCCTTCACCGGCGGTTCGCGAATAGAACGGAGGTCCGTGATTTCATCATCGGTCATCACAGAGCACCCGAATGCCGCGCAGCCGACACGCCAACGTACACACCAGCTATCGACGCTCTGACCGGCATTATACCATCCGCCGCAGGCAGCCACTGCGAAGGGAACCCAAGCAGCCGCAATTCATAGGAAGAGTGACTTCTGAAACTCGATCCAAGAACCAGGAGGTCTCGGACGATTGCATTGTGGGGCGGCGCGGAATCAAAATACCCATCGGTTGGAAGAGCGGCGGCCCTGCTTGCCGCGTCCCACGTTCCCCTTGCGTTGGAGACACCCGATGATAGGCATCGCCTTGGCACTTGCGTGCACCGCAATCACCTCAACCCACGAATGGCCGTGCAGGGCAACCGGCGAAATCGCCCGGCAGGAGGGCGGTATCACCTGCGAAGCCGCTGCCACCGATGAGGCGTCGGGGCGCCATGGCATCGCTGTGCGGGATGTGACTTCGCCAACCGCAACGGCAGTCTTCTCGCGGCAGTGCGACATTGTGCCTGGCGGTCACTATCGCATCGAGGCTGATATCAAAACGCTCGGCCTGAACAGTTGCCAAGTCCGCGCCTCGGCCACGTTTCTCGATGCCAATGGCGCGCCGGTAGGCAAGATCGTCACGGACTGGGCGGTGCTGGCCTTTGACTGGCTGACCTATTCCGGCGAGGGACAGGCACCCGGCCTGGCGCGGAAGGCGGAAATCCGCTTCGAGGCGACCCTGTCATCGCTGGTGCCCATCGAGGCCGGTCACCGATCCGGCAAGGCGATCGTCGGCGGAATAAGACTCTCCCAGACTCCACGCATATCGATATCATCCGGTCGGAAGGGGAACGTGTTCCAGGCGGGCGACACGGTTGCGCTGAACGTTGTCGCCGGCGATGTGCCTACTGATCTGCCAGGCTTGGTTCTCGCGGTTACGGTGCGTGACTATCGCGACGAGATCGCCGCCCCGCCATTCGAGAGCCCTCTCACCGGCCCGGCGACCCACAGACTTGAGCTGGGCGCACTGCCGCAGGGGTACTATGCGTGTACCTGGGTTGTCCGCGACTCGGACCGAGAGGTCAGCAAGGGATGCTCGACGTGCGCGGTGGTCCCGCGGGAGGCCGGCCGGCACTTCGACCAGCGTTCGCCGTTGGCCCTGGACGCCGGTTTTTCCTGGTCCTATTCCCAGAGCGAGGGGCGGCTGGAGGAGGCTGCGCGGGTCGCCAGGCAGGCGGGCATCGCCTGCCTCAGAGACCGCCTCTCGTGGGCCGAAACGAATCCGGCCAGGGGGCAATTCGACTGGCACCGCTACCTCGCGTCGGCAAAGGCGCAGGAACGCGAAGGCATCGCGGTCTACCAGATCATCCACGACTGCCCGGCATGGGCGTCATCGCCTCCCAAGGGTTCACCGACCCCGAACTGCGCGGCGCCATCCGACCTGACCTACGTGTTCGAGTACTTCGAACGAGCAGTGCGGGACTTCGGCCCCGGTGTGGTCGCCTTCGAGATCTGGAACGAGCCGGACATCTTTTTCTTCGCGGGCCGGCCTTCGGAGTATTCCGCCATCCTGAAGGCCGCCTACCTCGGATGCCACCGTGGCCGCCCTGAGGTGTACGTTTTGAACGGGTCGCTGGCCATGCCTGCGGGCAGGTGGTACGAGGCCGCGTTCGAGTCCGGACTGACGCCCTACTTCGACATCTTCAACATGCACTACTACGGGCCGACAGATGAGTCACTCGA
Organism: uncultured Planctomycetaceae bacterium; assembly: GCA_903863885.1. Lineage (GTDB taxonomy): Bacteria > Planctomycetota > Planctomycetia > Pirellulales > Pirellulaceae > CAIPEB01. The sequence continues at coordinate 26,625 of CAIPEB010000102.1, forward strand.
ACGCCTCGCCACAAACAGGGCGATGGCGAAACGCCACGGTGCCGGCGCGAAGCCGTTGTGGATCACGGAAATGGGGATTCCGGCCGGGCGGGACGCCAACGGCGGGTATGCCGCGGCGGAGAAGTTGCAGGCTGCCTATCTGGTCCGGGCGTACACACAGTCGATCGGCGAGGGTGTCGACCGCTTCTTCTATTTCTACATGGCCGAGTTCCTCGAGTGGGGCGCCAGCCTTTGGGGTGTGGTGCATGAGGACTTGACCCCCAAGCCCGCTTATGCGGCATTGGCATCGCTCACCGATGTACTCGAGGGTTGCGAACCGGTCGGCCGCGCGGACCTCGGTGACGACAAATCTCGCGGGTACCTTTTCTCGACACCCAAGGGGTATGTGCTGATCGCCTGGAACGCGGCCGGCGGGACGGTTCCGGGAAGCATACGCTTCGGCGCCGCACAGGACATCATGGGGCGGCCGGCGGAGGGCAAAATGCTCCAGGCCGATCCGGTCGTGCTTCGCAATGTCGATGCAGCGACAGTCAGGCTCCTCGCCAAAGCCGAGGCTCCCGTCCAGCCGACGGTGCCGTCGCCCGAGGAGTTGGAACGCCTGAGCGTAGTGCTCGACCTGCGTCCGGAGATTTCCGGCGACGCGCTGCCCGGCGACCCGGCACGCAAGGAGACGCCGCTCATCGCCCCCGGTGTCAAGCTCACGCTGCACGCCAGGGCGCACAACTTCGGCAGGAGCCCGGCCGGAGTGACTCCTCGCATCGAGGCCCCCGAGGGCTTCAACGCCTCGGGCAAACTTGCCCCCGTCGAGCTTGCGCCGATGGAGATGCACGAGTGGCTTGTAGAAGTCATGCCGGGCGGAATGAAACCCGGTGTCGAATATGTGATAAGCCTGCGAGCCGATAGCGCCGGCCATGATGTTTCGCCGGCAGTCCTACGAATCGGCGCGAAGCCGGAACTGATCCAACCGGTCCGAGAGCACGCCCTTGGCCCGACTGCCACCGGCGCGGAATGGGGACTGATGTCGGGTCCCGGGGTGACCTTCACCAAGGGCTCCGACGACGACGGTCCCGGTGCGGCGTCAACGCTCGCGCTGGCAATGACGATGCCGGACCACGGCAACCGTTGGGCCGTCGCGGTGAGGGATCTTGGCGCGGACGACCGCCTGCCGGATCACTCGGGAGTTGATCTGTGGTTTCGCGCGGACACTCCGGTGGCCGAGGACATGGTGCTGATCCTGACGGAGAATAACGGAGCTCAGTACATGTATACGGTCCGCTCTGCGATGAAGTCCGCGGAGTGGCGGCAGGTCAGAGCTCTGTTCACGCAGTTCGAATTGAACCGGGGTGTTTCGCGCGATGACAACGACCGGCTGGACCTTGACAAGGTAACCAAGTTCCAGGTCGGCGTGTCAGCCCAAGGACCTGCGACAGAGATCCGCTACCGCTTCGCCGCAGTGCGGCTATTGGCGTTTTGAACGGGCACAGAGAAGACGCCCACCGACAACGCGGCGCGAGTTGTTCCGCCGGCCGCACCATGCTGTCCGCCGATCAACTTCGCCCTCTCGCTTGCGGCAGGGTCGGCAATGAGCGGCACCGAGTTCCGAGGAGGATGAGTCGCACGTCTCATACGTTTTCGGAGGGGCCTTCGACCCGCTCACGCAAAGATTGCGAGCGGGACGGCCACCCCCTGCTGAAATCCGACATGATCGTCTTTCTTCTCGCCGGGCCGGCTCATCGGCAATTCTTCACGCAGCACAGCAGGGCGAAGGCGGAGCCGCGTTGAGGGAGGCAACGCCGCACGGCAATTGGCCTCGCTGCGGGAAGTTCCGTGGCACCAGCAATCCGCGCCGTGATTATTTGCTCATGTTCAAGTGGATCTGGTATTTTTACGCAGCGGACCTCAGGTCCGGGTGACCGTGAAGATCCGCGCGCTCATCGGTTACTCGCTGCTTTCCACCGCCTGACACGAAAGTTGTTGCTTCGCCTTTGTCGTCGTGCGGTAGACTGCGGTGGACGTTGTTCGCAGAAGATTTCTGGAGCCCCTGGCATGTCACGGATTCTCAGCAGATTGAAGGCCGTCGTCGATCAGCCGGTCACTTGCGTCGTCGTTGGCGTGGTTTTGCTGTTGATCAGCGTTCAACCCTGCGAAGCTCAATCAGCGACTTCAGGGCCATCGGGTGAATCTCTCGAGACCCGGTTCTATGCCAATGCTGCACTGCGACCAGCCGGGATGAAGTCGGTCTGCTGGACGAGAGGCTTCTGGGCCGATCGGTACGCGCTGTGTCGCGACACGATCGTACCGGAAATGAAGCAGGCTTTGTTAACGCCGGAGAACGCGGCCTGCCTGTCCAATTTCCGCATCGGGGCCGGCCTGGAAAAGGGCAAGCATCAGGGGACCTTCTGGGGCGACGGCGACTGCTACAAGTGGATCGAGGCGATTGCGTGGTTGTATGCCATCGGGCGAGATCCGGCGCTCGACCGCGAAATGGACCATTGGATTGGACTGATCGCCAAGACACAGGCACCGGACGGATACATCAGCACACAAATCCAACTCGACCCGGCCAAGAAGCGGTGGGAGAACCTGAACCACCACGAACTTTACAACATGGGCCACTTGATGACGGCCGCCAGCGTCCACGCTCAGGCCACCGGGAAACAGACCTTCCTGGGAGTAGCCCGCAAAGCGGCCGACTATCTCGACGGCGTCTTTTCCCCACGCCCGCCGGAACTGGCCCACATGGATTTCAATCCCTCCCACATCATGGGCCTGATGGACCTGTACCGCGCGACCGGCGAGGAACGCTATTTGAAGCTGGCGAATGTCTTCATCACGATGCGCGGATCGCAGCCCGTGCCGTCCTTCTCCAAGCGGAACTTACAGGCGCAGCCGGGTGACCAGACCCAGGACCGCATGCCTCTTCGCCGCGAGACGTCGGCCGTCGGCCACGCCGTCACCGGTGGGTACCTGTACTGCGGCGCTGCTGACCTGGTCGCCGAGACGGGTGAAAAAACGCTGGACGAAGCGCTGGTGCGGATTTGGGACGACATGACACAGAAGAAGATGTATGTGACCGGCGGCAACGGCGCAATCCGGCAGGGAGTTTCGATCCGCAAGGACCCCGTGCACGAGGCATTTGGCTTTGCCTATGACCTGCCGCCGCGAGTGGGCTACAACGAGACCTGTGCCAACATCGCCGCCGCCATGTTTGGCTGGCGCATGCTGCTGTTAGAGGGTGACCCACGGTACGCCGATGTGATGGAGCGGGTCCTGTACAACTCCATGCTCTCGGCCATGAGCCTCGACGGCAAAAGTTATTGTTACTGCAATCCGCTGGAACGCCGCCGCGGAGTACCGCTGGAACACAACGACACCGAGCACCGCTGGGTAACGCACACCTGCTATTGCTGCCCGCCCTCCGTGGCGCGCACGCTGGCCCGACTGCACACCTACGCCTACTCCTGGTCGCCCGACGGCGGCTTGTGGGTCAATCTATATGGCGGCAACACGCTCGATCAGCCGGTGCCGGGCGGCGACCGGTGGCGACTGACGCAGACGACCGACTATCCGTGGGATGGCAGTGTGCAATTTGAGATTCTCGAAGCGCCGGCTAAACCTGCGGCGCTGAACCTGCGGATCCCCGCCTGGGGCGAGGGAGCAACGATTTCCGTTAACGGCGTCGCCGGGGAAGTCGGCACAAAGCCGGGAAACTATGCCCGGCTCGAACGGACATGGAAGGCCGGGGACTCGGTCACCCTGACGCTGCCGATGGATGTTCAGATGCTGGCAGCCGATCCTCTGGTGGCCCAGGCCAAGGGACAGGCGGCCGTACAGCGCGGCCCGCTCGTCTACTGCCTCGAATCGGCGGATCTGCCCGATGGCCTCAGCATCAACCGCGTCTTATTGCCTCGCGACGCCAAATGGACGATTGGCAAACAGGACGCACTTCTGGGCGGCGTGGTTGTACTGAAAACCGAGGCGATGACGCTGCCGCACAGTGAACCGTCCACGGGACTTTACCACCGTCTGGTCGCCGGCCCCCTGACGCCCCAGCCGATCCAGCTGATTCCCTACTACGCCTGGAACAACCGCGGTTCAGTCGATATGTCGGTGTGGCTGCCGTTGCGTTAAGAACCCCGGGCTGGAGACTGCCTCACTTGATCCGGCAATCGATGGGTGACGCACGTATGAGAGGTTCTGATGCCAGCATGCGCTGGCTCAAACTGATCCAGTCAAGCAGCGACTCGTTTCGGATCGGTTCCGAGAAGCAAGACTCGACGGGCATTCCCGCGCGCTCCGACAACCGCTCCGCCGGCTGATCGCCTATCACGAGGACCAGGGGGTTCCGCTCCAGACGCAGGCTCTCGATGAATCGCGCAACGACACCGTCTCGCTGTGTCCAAAGGATGTCGCACGAGATTATGAGAATGTGGGGGTTCAGAGCGACAACGCGGCTGAGGCATTCGGCGGGATTCGCTGCCGAGAACGCGCGAAACCCTCGCCTGGAAAAGAAGCGACACACTTCGCTGCGGCGTTCTTCGTTCTCGTCGGCGACCAGTAGGCTGGTATTCATCATGGCCTCCCATACCTGCCGTTTTCATTGAGACGCGGCTTGTCGCCTTGCATCTGTCTCAAGAAGCGGAACGAAACCCTGGGCTGGCGAGTTCCTGGCGCTGGCCATGCCCTGGCTCCTCCCAGGAACCAGAGGTGGCCGAGAACTTCCACGAGCATGCCTCATCATGCTGCTTCTCGTTCTGACAGACATGAAACAGTTCTTCGACAGAGCACAGCCCGAGCTTGGCGGCAATTCGTTGTCGGCAAAGTTGCACCGTCCTGCGTGAGACGCCAATCTGCGCGGCGATTCGCCGCAGGTCAGAGGTTTCCTTGAGCTTTTCGAAGACTTCGATTTCACGACGAGTCAACCGCTTCAACTGTTGTTCGAGCGTGCTTCGCAGCTTACGCTGCGCGAGACGGTGCGAAGAGAGCCTGACACCTTGCTGGATAGCCTCTGCTAACTCGGTGTGATCAGCCGGCTTTTCGAATACCTCAAGTGCGCCTCCCTGAATCGCACGAACAGCGAGAGAAACGGAACCGTGCGAGGAGACGAAGATCACAGGCAATACCGATCCGATCCCCTGCAGGTGGTGCTGAATCTGCAAGCCGCTCGTGTCCCAGACTCGAAACTCAGAGATAAGACACCCCGGCGTGTCCTCGCGGTACGAGTTCAGAAACTCATTGCCGGAATCAAAGGCCTGTACTTTCAGGCTCAGCGACTCACCCAGCTGCTTGTAAGCGGTCCGGCACGTCGGGTCGCCATCGACCACGAACAGTGTGGCATCGGACGCCATAAACTCACCTCCCTTTTTTCAGAGAATTGCCTCTACCCAATCCTGATCCGTGGCAACGGGAGCCCCTTGCTGCAGAAAGCAAACGGTCACCGGCAGGCGATACCGCCCTCGCCGCTCCATCACCACCCCACCATTCCCGCCAGCGAGCCCTCGGTGACTCGCCTTCTCTGGCCCTCGGAAAGCCTTTCCTCCGCCGCCGCCGGTTCTCGGCTTTCGATCATCGTCGTCAGTCGCAGCAAGTCGCGCGCAACTCTTCCGACTGCGGCATGAAGAGGCACGCGAACACACGGTTTGTGGTCAACAATTGAACTCGTTCATCTCCTTCGGTAGACACAAAGACGTGTCCGAGAAACGACCGCAGGCAGCGGTTTGTCTTGTATCGGCCGCAGCAAGCCGTCCATGGCATTAGCGGCAGGTAGAAAGGAAACGACGTAGCCAGCAGGTCGGCGGCCAACGCTCCTTCCTGGCGTTTCCCGGTGAAGAACACCCACCACGCCGGTTCGCGATCTCCTAAGGCGGATAACCGAGAAGCCATTCCGGGTACACCGACCCGCAACTATTTGACCGACCGATACCCGCAATCGCTGCCATGACTTCACCTGCTGCCTGATCCAGAGAAGTCCAAAGCCCGTGCCCACTCCTGACCGCACGATTGCGCATGACTCCGAGCGAATTCGAGAAATTGCCTTTGCCTTTCGCTCCCCAGCATCGCTCGCGACTGCATTCGCGGCATTAGATTGGAGTACCGCAATCCGCTGATCAGGAAGACACATTAATGTTTGCAGATTGTCTTAAGCACGCAATTGCCGGCAAGGGTGGTTCTTGTCTGGCAGGATCTGCTACCTCCCGTGGGCGCGCATGGCCTACGACTAGGCTTTCCCCCCAGACCCACCGCCCGGATCTTGCAGCGGATTAAGGTCGCAAGTGCCTTAAGAACCACGGAACGCATTTGAATATATAAGTTCATCCTCCCGCACGCGGGAGTGTCGGGACCGCGTCCGGACAGGGTGAGTGCAACCATTCCCGCAGGGCCGGTCCGACTTTCCCCAAGGGAGAGTGGATTCTGAAACGCCTTCTCGGTGTTCATCAGGTCCATGCTGGCTTCCTTACCGCCAGCAGAGCTGCCCAGGCAGTTTCCGGCAGCGTTCCCGCGCAAGCCGAAACGACGATCGCCGGCGCGCACTCCAACTTGACACACCCCGAATCCGTCGCGGATCGCGATCGTCGCACAGACAATCGCGGTCAACGCCCAACTGAGACACAGCATTGCGCCCAGTCGAACGAGCGTTGCGCGAACCTCATACGAGGGCAAGATCTTCGCGGTGGATTCCGCGAAAAACCGCCGTGGAGAGTTTCTTATTCATTGACGACTAGGGAGGCCTTCACCAATGATGGCGGCAACACTTCGATTCCGTTCCGTTTCATGGGCGGGACAGATATCGAATCTGTTTACGTATGAATTTGCGGCAGATTAGCGCGACAGGAACGGAGTGCGCCCGCCACAGCGCTGGCTCCGGCAATGCCGCAACGCCACCATTCGGCAAATCGCGAGGGAACGTCCTCGCCGCATACCACAACGGACCAGAGTCGAGAGATTGGGCGTGGATCAAGCTGACACGAGCCAAAGGGCTACGATATTCCACGTGGACCATGATGCAGCCACGCGTAACCTCGTTAGACAGATTGCTAACTCCATTCGACTTGGCTACGCGGGGTATTGGTCGGGGCAGGCCTTTCTGGACACTTTCGTTCCGGAATGCCCCGGATGCCTCGTGCTCGACGTTCAGATCCCCGGCGTCAGCGGTTTGCAGATTCAAGCTTTTCTACGCGGGCAGTTGTCACCTCTTCCGGTCCTGTTCCTGTCGGCGGACGCGGGACACGAAACAGTCGTGCGGGCAATGAAGGCAGGTGCTCTGCAGTTTCTGCGCAAACCGTGTGACGAAGAACTGCTCTGGGAAACACTGCAGGATGCCGTCGCGTTCGACGCGCAACACCGGGCGAAGTTGGCGGAACTGGAGCGAATTCGCCGCACTTTCGACCTTCTCGACAGCAAGGAACAAGCAGTGGTTCACTTGCTCCTTGAGCACGATTCGACGCACGATATCGCCAAATCGCTGGATGTTTCGGTGAGAACGGTCGAGTTGCGTCGGTCGCGGATCCTGCAAAAACTGGGTCTGCGTTCGTGGCGTCAATTGCTGCATTTCGCGTTCAAGGTGGCCTTCGTCGAGTCTCTGGCGACCGACTCGGCGCTGCTGCTCGAGCCCAGTCACTCGCTTCGCTTCCTTGGGCCGCCAACGATTCCTTCGCCCCCACGCAATCGGAACCCGTAAAGAGACTTGCTGGATCCCTGGAACGCTCACCGGGTTGTGGACCGTTCTCGTTTTTCAACCGCCACCTGTGCGAGGACAGGAGTCTGGCGGCAGGTCCGTCAAGTTCTTGCGTCTCGGCGCAACGCACCTATCAGAAAATTCCGGGTGAGTTGCGGCGACTATCCGACGGCAGGCAATAGATCACAAGACGCGCATTACATAGCAGGCGGTTGAAGCACCCCCGTTCCGGGAATGTCCCTGTCGAGCCTTTCTCTTTGGCGGTTTCCAGAACGCAAAAAACGTGACGCATTGATCGAACGCTTCGGAGGAACTCATGGGTTCGGACGTGACGCTGTTTTTGGTGGATTCCGATGACGCTTGCTGGCCCGCGATGCGACATTTCGGCGAATCACTCGACTTGAACGTCGCCACGTACGATTCTGGGCAGAAGTTCCTGAGAGAGTTGCGGGATGACCAGTTGGGCTGCGTGGTATCGGAGTTCCGCGTTTGGGACATAAGCGGCTTGCATATTCTGGACAAACTGCGAGAGGAAGAGTCGCCACTGCCTCTGATTTTTGTTTCCGCACACGCAACCATTGCCTTGGCCGTGCGAGCGCTGCGGGCCGGAGCGACAGATGTCTTTGAGAAACCGCCCGACGAAGCGGCACTGGCCGAGACGATCCAGCAGGCCGTTTGTCGTTGCCGGGCGCTCCTGCCCTTCTCTGCGCAGCGGCGCCGTTTCAAAGAGCGATTGCAGACGCTGAGCCACGAGGAACAGGACATCCTGAAAGGACTTTGGGAGTTCGATGACCTCCGAGAGATCGCGAACCATCTGAACGTGTCCAGGCGGACCGCGCAGCTGCGCCGGCAGCGAGTGCTGCAGAAGCTGGGTGTCGAGTCTTCGCGCGAACTGATCGACGTCTGGCGCGAGTTGCTGCCATTGGACACTCGCCGTGGCACATCCGGAGCGTCGGAGACTTCCGGGGGGCCTGATCCCGGCGGGAGAGTTCATTTCGATCCGAGGCAGTCCGAATTCGTTTCGCGTGCACCTGCCATTGAATCGAACGCTTAGCGCGTGGTGGAGGCCAGCGCGCGATCTCGAAAAAACCTGGTTTGAGCCCATCTCAACGGACTTTCTGGCGATGCAGTCATCCGTTCGGGGCACTTGCGAAAAGCCCGAAGTCCGGAGCGAGACAAAAACTCATCCGGCTCCTGGCTCCCGCATCAGAGTCTCCAAACTGCGCGGTGGCATCTCTTCATATTAACTTCCTTGGCAGGCAAAAGACCGAGGGGACGGAAGACTGCGGCTGAGAAGACGCGGCTTCGGTCGATACACGGCCGATCTATACGAACCGATGGAGACGGAGGCCGAACTAATGACGATCAGGATCTTGATCGTGGACGATCACCCCGTGGCTCGTGATGGACTCGCTGCGTGGATCGCCACACAGCCAGACATGTGCGTGTGCGGCGAGGCCAGTAATTCCACGCAGGCAGCGGAACTGCTGAAGACGCAGCATCCCGATGTAGTGGTCCTGGATATCCAGTTGGAAGCCGGCAGCGGCCTGCACTTCATCGCACAAATCAAGAACTTCAACGAGTCGATCGGCATTCTCGTCTGGTCGATGTTCGGCGACGAAATCTACGCCGAGCGGGCGTTGCAGGCCGGGGCCCTCGGCTACATCAATAAGCAGCAAGCGACGAACCGAATCGCCGAAGCCATCCGGCGCGTGCACGTCGGCCGCATTTTCCTGAGCGAAGAAATGGCCGAGAAGATCCTGGCGTCGTCGACCGGCAACCGCAAGCTGCACCGAGGATGCGGCGCTGAACGACTCACCAATCTCGAATTCGAGGTGTTCCGACTGATCGGCGAAGGACTGACCACTTCACAAATCGCCGATTCGCTCCACCGCAGCGTTCACACCGTGGAATCGCATCGCACGCACATCAAGGACAAGTTGGGACTGAAGACAGCGGGCGAATTGTGCCGAACCGCCGTGCAATGGATGTTGGAGAATCACGGACAGCGGAATTAGCTTTGAAAGAGCTTCTCGACACAGGATGAAAATGCGGATGCTGGCGGTCAGGAGCCGGCAGTCACTGCCGCTGCGAGTCGCGCAAACGCTGTCCATCCGTGCTGATCCGTGGTCTCGTTCAGGTGCCATCCGGCTCCCAACGCATTTCAAACCACATCGGTACGTGCGACCAGGTTTCGCTGGCCGAGATGGCGAATCAAATCTGGCGCAAGAACCAGTTTGGGTCGCGAATCTTTCGCCTGAAGGCACGGGGCAACGACATTTAATTGGATGTTCAATGCCCGCACTCCTGCGACACGACGCGTCCCGACCTCCACTAGCCGTAATGCCTGTAATGATCCGACCGTCCCCCGCACTGTCACCTCGCCACCGCGTGCTCGGATTCTCAGCTGGGATACTTCCACCGATCCAGCCCCCGTCAAGAACAGAATCACTCGTCGTTCCAAATCACGATCCGACTGGGGTGAACGGAGAGAGAAGACCGGTAAGACCATAGTGCACAGTTCCTGACTAAGACTGTTTTTCGATCCGCTGCAGGCAACCAGGGCAGACAACGAAACAAATCGGCAACCTCACCGCGATGTTTCCGCAGCTGGATTGTGTCGTCGAGATCATCGTCGCGCGTGCCGGTGTATGAGTATCGCGATCGGCGCACCAGGACCACAATCGGGCAGAACATGCTTCTCGCATAGCGGAATCCACTACCGCCGGATGTCTCTGGTAGCAGGGCAGGAATCGCACGGGCCGTAGCAGGGAGCGGCATGCCCGTGACCTCAAACGGCGCCTCCCCGAACGCAGCCTTTTTCGTGCAGCATGCCAGAAATGGCTGACGATGGCGAGTTGCTGAACACCCCGTTCATCGCCGGACGAGCCGAGTGATACCAGCCTGTAAGCGGAACGACGGGGCCGACCGGCCGAAAACCGATTTCCACGCTCCGTGGCCGTGCTTGTTTCGAATTTCCAGAGTCGCCGAACCGAGACGGCGGGACAATGTCAGGACGAATGCCATCCGCTGAGTCAGTCTGGCAGATCGGCGAAATGCGATTCGCGAATCGCGCAGCTCCCGGATTCGCAAGTTGCCCGATCGACTCGCCCTAATACTCTTCCGGTACGAACCTACGACATTCCAGGGTGGCCTGATCGTCGTATCTGCCCTTGTTCGAGCGATCGGGCAACTTGACCTTGGTACGCGGTGCCTTCTTGTAGGGAATCGCGCTCAGTAGATGCGCGATGCAGTTCAACCGCGCGCGCTTCTTGTCGTCCGACCGCACTATGTACCACGGTGCGTGGTCGGTATCGGTCGCCTCGAACATCGCATCCCGGGCACGCGAGTAGTCATACCAGCGGGTCCACGACTCGACATCCATCGGACTGAGCTTCCATTGCCGCAGCGGGTCGTCGATGCGAGCTTCAAACCTCCGCTGCTGTTCCTTCTTGCCAACTTCGAGCCAGAACTTGACTAAAATGATCCCGCTGTCCGTGATTTCTTTCTCAAAGAACGGGCAGATGTCGAGGAAACGCCGGTGCTGCTTTTTGGAGCAGAAGCCCATCACGTATTCGACGCCGGCCCGGTTGTACCAACTCCGATCAAAAATCACGATTTCCCCTGCGGCGGGAAAGTGCTGGACGTACCGTTGTACGTATAACTGAGTCTTCTCCCGGTCTGAGGGGGCCGGCAGCGCTACCAGCCTAAAAACGCGCGGGCTGACGCGTTCCGTGATCGCCTTGATGGTGCCCCCCTTGCCGGCCGCATCGCGGCCCTCGAAGACAACAATGGCTCGCAGCCCCTTGTACTTCACCCACTCCTGCAGGCGACAAAGCTCTACCTGGAGTTTCAGCAGTTCCTTGTCATACCGCTTCCGTTTCATTTTCGGGTTGGCTTGCTGTGCACTTGTGTCTTTCACGGCATCGCCTCTCAGTCAGTTGTACGGGACTCTGGCCCGGGTCATACGACCACGTCCGCCTCACCCAATTATGCACGGTCCTGACGCGACTCTACCTGTTGTGTCGGTTCTTTCGCGAAGCGTTTACGCAAGTCGGTTGACTGAGACCGGATTTGCGGAAAGTAGCGACACCTACTTCTCCAGGTGACCTTTGTATGCGACAGGTTCAGACTCTCAAGCCGGGCCAGTTGCTCCAGGCACACCAACCCGCGATCCGTGGTTCGTGTGCCATGAACATCCAGTACGACCACATCCGGAAGACTCGCCACCACGCCGAGACCCACGTCGGTGATCTGCGTTCGGCTCAAGTCGATCTGGCGGATGCCGGAAAGCTCCTGAAAGCACTCGATCTGTCCGTCGGTCAACGTCGATCCCCCGAAGAAGAGGCACGTCTGGCTGACTGTGCCCTCGTTGACCTCCAACCAAGTCTCTGCGTGCGGTCCCGGTCCCATGAGAGCCCGGATGAACTGTGCAACCCCGGCCAGCGTCACGCGGCTCCCTTCGACGTTGATAACGAGTTGCGGGTACTCCCGCATCGTCAGACCCGCCAGCTGCCGAAGTCCGTCATCGCCGATCGCTGTATGCGACAGATCCAACTCATCCAACGGTGCCCCCTGCCGGAAGTGACGGAGACCATTGTCGGTGATGCGGGTGGACCGGAGATATAATTTGCACAAACTGGGTGCCGCCGCGAGGTGGCGAAGCGCGTCGTCAGTGATATCCGATCGGCTGAGCCAAATTGCACATGGTGTATCGCGTGCCAATTGGCCTATCCGCTCGTCCGTGACGTGGCCGTCAATGGGACTGGTCAGCCCGAGATCTGCAACCTCCGCCACGCACATCTGCTCTCCACCAGCGATTGTCATCAGCGATCTGAGGGCTTTCTCGCTGAGTGATGAAGCCAAGCGATGTCCAGTGATCCGATCGGCGAACACGACATACGGTCCCGTTCGACGCGACGTTGAAATGGAAGGACGCAACGGGTCGTTGACGCGGAAACTCATTTGTTCGACGTCCAGGTCTCTCGGCTCCAGCCAATTGATGTCTGAGTTGGCGATCTCCGCGAGGAGAATCGTATTGTTCAGCCCATCCGCGAACTGCTCCTTTCGGGTTGACTGAGAGCCGGGAAAGGCCGTGCCGGCACCTGCGATGACGACCACGTTGGTGACAGACGTGGATGCCGGTTCACTGCAAACATGGAAGATCTGTGGCATCTTGTCCAACAACTTCGAGTTGTTGGGCCCGTTCCACGGTTCGTCGAACCGGTAAGCGGCGTGGATCTCCGCCTGCTCGATCATCGGCAAGATCAGCACTCGCCAGCTGTGCATGGGCTTGCCGTCCCTGTCCGCAACGTAGGCGGGCGGAAAGCATCCGTACTCTGTGCGATAGTTGCTCAAAGCGAGTTGAATCTGATTCAACGGACACTGAGAACAGACAGCGATCGCTGCCTCTCGCGCGGCGCGAATAGCCATAGCGAGCACAACGCCAAGGCCGATCAGGAGCAACATGCCGGAGCAAATGGCAACAGCCTTCACTCGAGGCAACCGACGCCGCTTTCCGCCGCGAGATTGGTCCCCGACAGGCATGTCAGCCCTCATTCGCGTCGTGCTCCGTTCTGCCCGGATCGCTATTGAGCGGAGTCCTCAGTCAGTGCATCCGGAGCTGTTTGCACTTCTTGGATCGGTGCGTTCCGGCGATCCAATCGAATGAAACGCACGCATACCCTCTGGATTCGATCTTGCCTCTGTTGACGGGCGAATTCCCGCACAAGAATTCCACGTCGGATCGTCAAGCGTTCACGCCCCCGGGCGCGACGCGAGCATCTTCATATAGGCGCGCATGAACGGGGCATGATCCTGCCAGCCGCGTGCGGTGACCAGATTGCCATCCACGACAGTCGGCTGATCGACGTATTTGGCCCCGCCCTGCTGAGCGTCCAAAGCGCACTTGGGCACGGTGGTGACGGTGCGTCCCTGGATGACGCCGGCCGCGCTGACGATCTCGATCCCATGGCAGAGCACGGCCACCGGCTTGTTGGCCTCGAAGAAATGGCGTGTGATCCGCAGCAGATCCTGATTGTAGCGAAGGTACTCCGGCGCACGGCCGCCCGACACGATCAGGCCGACGTAATCTTCCGGATGGACGTCGCGGAAGGCCATCGAGGCCTGCATGTGATAGCCGGGGCGTTCTTCGGTAATATCCCAAGGGATGCCACTGGCCGGCGGAATCTCGTGCAGCACCATGTGATACTTGCGTGCTTCGGGGCCCACCACGACCACCTCATATCCGGCTTCCTGCATGCGGAAAAACGGATACAACGTGTCCATCGCCTCCGTCGCGTCACCGATGGGCATGAGAATGCGGCCGGCGCTGCGTGTTTCTTCGGCGGCCGGTGCCGCAAGCACAGCAACGGCAGCCGGTGCGCCTGCCAACATCCCCAGCATCGCGCGGCGATTGAGTGCGTTCTGATTCATGAATTCACCTCTGTACCCGCAAGAAGACAATTTCGACAAGCGTTCTGTCCCGTGTCGGCAGGTTGCCGAGATGCATCGGTGGCCGCGCCGGCAACTCGAAGGACGTGTTTGAAAACTCATTCTCCCCTTGGGGAGAGACGCCCGGCAGGTCCGAAGAAAGAGCAATGACCTCCCGGACACCGTCGCGCCCGATCTTCCGGCGTTGCGGGAGGGTGAATTGGATTCTCCAAGCACGTTCCAAGGCACGCCGCTCGATCGTAATTCTCGGAATTCGTTGAGTCAATTGTGGACGACGAATGAGCCGTTTGCGTTGTTCCGACTTGCTTTATGTTTTCCGGAGTTGCGCGTGCTTACGAGGAGGGGTTCCCCACAGGACGTGCGAGACGTTATGAACGGAGTGTGTCGGGGAGTGGTTCTTTCACGATTTTTCGACCCGAG
>CAIPEB010000103.1 GCA_903863885.1 uncultured Planctomycetaceae bacterium
AGGAATGGCGCCGGCCTGCATAATACGGGCTACGGTCACATCGGTCGCCATCGTGGACCAGTTGCCTGAGGCATCGATGATGCAGAACACCTTATAACCAGCCGCCAAAGCGCTGAGTGCGGGGAAGGTCATGCAGACGCTGGTGAGAGTCCCGGCGATGAGGAGCGTCTTTCGGCCTGTCTGTTCGATAGCCTCGACCCATTTCGGGTTGTCCCAGGCATTGATCTGCCCCGTTCGCGGAATGTACGCCGCTTCCGGGCAGTATTTGTGAATTTCCGGAATCAGTGGCCCGTTGGGACCATCGGGGACTGATGCGGTGGTCAACGTCGGAATTCCCGCGAGATGGGCCACCTTCGCCAACGCACACACATGGTGGCGCAAAGTCGGGAGGTCGATATCCCGTACAAGCTGGAATAGACCGCTCTGGTGGTCTATCAGCAACAATACGCTATCATCTGGATCGATCATCCACTTGTTTGGTTGCGTCATAATTTCTTCTCCCACCATAGCCAAGTGCGCAGTCGGGACCGCTAAGGGGCGAACAAACACAAACCCAAGCCAACGCGGCAGGCTCACGGCTTGACACGATTCGAACGATCCGGGGCGAAACTGCCCGTCACATGTAAAGTCAAACCCATTATAGATGCACCGGCAGTGTCGGACCTATGGTGATATATTCGCCCGAATGACAAGAACGCGGCTGGACAATGACTCCGTATTCCGTTCGGACGAAATCAGCGATTCCCGTCCATACGCGTCGAGAGGAGTTGTTGGTGACGCAGGTCGCGATGCGATCTTCAGCTTACGCTTCCAGCACGACCTCCAGCCCCAATGCGTTTGCCAATTCCGTCAAGGGTTCTTTGACGTCGCCGTACACGGTGACGCGATGCCAACCGAAGCGGTCCCATTGGTAAAACAGCTTACCGATATCACCGTGCACTTCGCCCAATAGCTGCGTGCGGCAACCGCGATCGCTGTCGAGATTGCCTGCGGCCTTTGCCTGGTGGATGACCATGGCCTTCTGAGCCACGTTCGTCCGGAACGAGGTGGTCATAAAGCCTCCGGGAAGGAAAGACTGGGCACAGCACCCGCGCGGATCGAGATTGTGCAGCGTTCGAATGCGAAAGGGGCTGGCCTCTCCCCTCGGCCCGAAAACCTTCGTCATGGCCATGCAATGTGCGTACACGATCTGATTCTTGGATGTGTCCAGCGCGGGATCGGACACATAACCGGGCCGACCGGTCAGCAGCCGTGTGATGATCATGCTCACCGAATCATCCGGCATGGCCTCGCACACGCCCTGTTGTCCGTCGTCCAGGATCTGCATGAACCCCAGACACGGATAAGCCGGCAATTGGCCGGTGGCAAAACCGCCGAGGCAATTCATGGTGACAGTCTCAGCGCCGTGCTTCTTCATCAGTTTAGTCGTGGCGAGGTAAACCGCACCGGCCTTGTTGATCCAATCGGGCGTCGCATCGATGACTCGATCCGCGCGTTCCCTCCATTTCTTGCCACACTCGGCGGCCTCGTCAGGATCGACTTTGTCGTACAGCTCCCGTAGTTCCTCGAATCCGACATTGATGGACTTGGCTCCCAGATACTCCCGCGTCTCGCCAGGGGGGCCCGCACCGACAACCACGAACCGCGATTCTCCCAATCGCCGGACACATTCGGAAATCCCGGCGAGCGACAGTCGGTCCTCGGTCGTGCCAAACTGGCTCGGCGGACGGAAAGTCCGCCGATAAGCACTGGAGCAACGTTCCGCGAAAAGGCCGGGCGTCATGCCAGGCTCCTTGAGACAACCGAACTGACTCGCGGCAACCACCAGATCATCCAACTTGGTCGTAGACACTAACGCCGCGTGACCGCCCTGGCGACAGAGTTGGCTCGATCCGACGAGAAAAACACCGGAACCGCCGAGATACTCATCAACTATCAGTAACGGTTTGCCGAGCGTCCCGATTTGTACCACCGAATTGGTCAGTTCCCATTGCAGCGTGACGGTGTAGACCAAATACCCGTCCACCGAGTCCTTGACGGCGAGCGCCTTGGATGTCTCGTCCGCTTTCCTGACGACAATCGGAGTGAACTCAATGCCGGGACATCCAGTGCGGAGCGCCCCGAGAACTTCGGCATGTCTCGCTTCGCAGTCAAAGCCCGGATAAGGCCAGATCTCGCGACCTTCGCTATTGGACAGAAACACCAGCGCGACTCGGATCGGCGGGCCGGCCGACTCGGCCCCCCGGACAGATGCGCCGCCCAGAACCGCCATCGCAGCGGCGCCTGCACCCTGAAGAAACCCGCGGCGATTCACCGCATGACCGCAACCCGTGCACAACAACGATTGTCCGCATCCGCACATGGCCGTACTCCCCGTTCTGCCCGACAAAACAAAGTGCTCACCACGAATGCACGCCGTGCAGTACAAAGCCGCGATTATAACGCTCCGAAAGTGCCTGAGGAATTTCGTCGCCGCAGCACAGTCCCAAGGGTGCCGGGAACGCCGGTCTCGGTCGCTTCTCAGGGCTGCGGTTGCGACGACCATTTCAAGGCAATAGACTGCACGCGGTACGAGGCCACCCCAGGAGCGTCGCCATGATCCTGCACAAAGACCGCGAGACGATCCGAGAGCTTGCAGCGAAATGGATGGAGTTCGCGGCCTTGCCCGTGATGCAGGAGCGCAAACGTGCATGGAAGGCCGTGCATGACCTCCAGGCCTACCGTCCCGTGATTCTCTTCGAGACCGGCTGGGTCGAAGGCTTCGTGTCGGACGCGGAACTGGCCTGCCAGGATCCGTTTCTTCGCACTGTCGAAAGGAACATGCGAGTCACGCTGCGGCAAGCAGAGGAGCTGGGCGATGACATCGTCATTGAACCCTACTACCAGCTTGGTTGGCGGATGTTGCTTTCCGACTACGGCGTTCCGATCGAGGTCCGCTCGGCGCAGTGCAAAGAAGAGTCCATGGCGTACTCGTTCAGTTTTCCCATTCAGTCGTTTGAGGATATCGGAAGACTCCGCCCGAGGACGTTCGCCGTCGATCGTGAAAAAACGCTGCGAATGCTGCACACGCTCGAAGAAGTCATGGGAGACGTCCTGCCAGTGCGGGTGGGCAACTACGATCCGTTCGCGTACGAGTTTGACGTAGGAGAATTTGGCGACCTGGGTTTTACCGGCAACTTCTTTTTTGGGTTGACCTGGCAACTCTACCGCTTCATTGGCAATCAACGCCTGCTTTACTGGGCGTATGACGCTCCCGACGCGATTCACCGACTGATGAATTATCTGCTCGAAGACCGGATCGCATTGTTTGATTTCTTCGAGACGGAAGGACTTTTGTCGTCGAACACGGATAGTCAGATGGCCGGCCCGAGAAGCTATGGATACGTTTCGGATCTGCCGTCTCCCGGTTTTTCGGTCGATGTCAAGCTGAATCACCTGTGGGCGTGGGCCGAGTCACAGGAGTTCGAGATGATCTCGCCGGCCATGTATCAGGAGTTCGTGCTTCCCTACCTGGCGAAGCTCAGCGAGCGTTTCGGTCTCGTGTACTACGGTTGTTGCGAGCGAGTGGATGATCGTCTCGAGGGAATCATCCGGGCGATCCCGAACCTGCGTTCCGTGTCGATCTCCGCATGGTCCGACCTTCGGCGTTCCGCGGAGATACTCGGCAAGCGGTTTGTGTATTCGCGCAAGCCCAAGCCCGCGTACATCAGCGGATCCGAACCTCAATGGGACCTTCTGGAGAAGGACATTAGGGACACGTACGCTGCCGCGAAAGACTGTAATCTCGAGATCCTGTTTCGAGACGTATACACCATCAGCGGTGACCTGCCTCGGCTCAGCCGCTGGGTGGCGATGACCAAGTCGATCTTTCAGATGTGAGCGCCCGTGTGACAGGTCGCCGCTGTTCAGAAGGCCCGCAGCACCCCCACTATTTTCCTGAAACAGGCCGGGCCAACCAGAGGCCTATTGACTCGAGTAGTTCACAAGAAGTGGGATGAGTGGCATCGTCTTGACCTGCGGGTGCATAGGCGGGCATGCGTTCAACTCGATGACGCGAGTGCTCCCGTTCTTCGTGTCTTTCAGGATGGTCTCGCTGGGATTCTCTCCGGCGCAGGCTGTCATGGTCAGACACACCCTGGAATCCTCAGCGATCACGACGGGCGGTCTGTTCGGTCCGCCTTGATAGTAAAGCCCGCCCAGTACCTCCATGCGGGTACCGTCTGAGGCTTGGAAGTGCGTGCCGTCGATCTCGGACTTGAACCCCAGCATCCACACGTCCGAGCGACGGAAAGCAAAGTCGATCTCGTAGTGCTCGGTGTTGACCTGTCGACACCAGGCCGCCACATTCTCGACCGCGTCTTTCCCTTCCGCTCCTCCTGCTGCGAATCCGACGGCGTTGTTGACGAACACCCGCTTGGGCGGGCCTTCGGGAGACGCGTTGCGATAGAGCCGCCAGTTGTTGGAGCGAAAGTCCGGCAGTGCCACCTTCCATGGGAACATCTGCGGGGCCGACGGATGGCCAAAGATAAACGGGAAGAAACACACGGCGTCCTCCAGAACCACCGTACGCCGGGCTGAGTGGTCGAGAAGCAGGCCACCCACAGTGATGCACTGCTGAAACCAGAGGGGATCGGGAGAATCCTCGGCCACGCGGAACATCGCCTGGTCCGTTGCCACGGCGCGCAGCGCGCAGCCGTAGAGGAAGGAAATCTGCCTCACGGTGCGCGGTACTGCCACCGTGCCATGGATTGCGTACGCGACTTTCGGAAAAAGCACGGCCGGCCGGCCGGAATCCATGGCGCGCTGAATGGCCCCTGTGTCGTCGATTACCCCATCTCCGACGGCGCCAAACTCATCGACACTCGCCCAGTTGCTCACGTTGGCCTCGTGCAGTAGCCGCGGCGAGTTTTCCACAGGCAAATGCAGAGACCTGGCGGGATCGCCCGTCTCCGTGGACAGCACGGCACTCGAGACATATTCATCCACGGCGGGTGGCTCGACGACCACATGACCATTGCTTGACACCGCGCACTTATAACCTGCAGCAGTGATGTCGCGTGCGAACAGATGACCGTCCACGAGTTCAATTGCCGATGACGCCTCGGGGGATCCACGGAAGTTGCTATCCATCACCACGGCATGGCTGCAGGACTCGACCCGCAGCGCGGTGGGCACGCTTCCGGTCACCACGTCCCGGGCGGCGATGCGCGAGCAGTTAGCAAGTCGGACGGCTACGCTCCGCTGGTTCGTGAACGTGGCATGCTCCAGCGTGACCACGGTGGCGGCACCTGCCGTGAGGCTCAGGCCTTCGTCAAAACCGACAACGGTGACGTCCTCGACCAACCCTTGGACATTGCGAACATCACACAAGAAACCGGCCAACCCGGCCCCATCCGCCGATCGCACCGTCATGTTGCGAAGGACGCCGGCATTTGACGCATTCCACCGCAAACCGGCGGCCCCTGGATTTCCACGCCCCGTGTCGATCGTCAGATTCTCGAGCACATTATTCAGGTTTACGTTGGAACCGCACTTCAGCCGACTGCATGACAGAACGGCTTTGCATTGGCCCGCACCGAAACCGGGACAGTTGTCCCGCAACCGGAGGACCGTCCCTTCGCGGCTTTGACCCAGGATAATGACGGAGTCGTTCTGCTCGTTGCTGTAGCGACCGACGGGAAACACCTTCTGGTTGCTGAGTTCTTCGTCGGTCATGACCCAATGCTGGACATAGTTGTCATAGGGAGGCGCGCCTACCAGCACCGGCAGCGAACACGCCACGGTGTCACTCACGAGGTAGGTGCCGTTGGGCAGATAGAGGATGAAGCTGCCTTCCCTGTAGTTGCGAAAAGTAAAAACGGGAACCCGACTTCGGGTCACGAAGTTGATCGCCGCGATCAGTGCGCCTGTGTCGTCGGTCGTGCCGTCCCCTTTTGCGCTGAAGGGCGGTTTCGTCACATCAATCAGACGCCCGCCCCTGCCTGCGTGCCAGAAAGCAGCCTCGGGATACACGCAGTTGACAGCCGGCTGGCGATCGCCGCGGGTGTCACAGGTGACAGACGGAATATCCTCCCGCCGTTCGCCGCCGGATACCGCCTGTCGGCTGCCGAGCAAGGCGAGCAAGACGCCGATCGAGGCAATTCGAAGTGCATTGTGTCTCATGATTGGTATCTGTCCCGATTAATTATCTCCTGGCCGCCGGCCGCGCAGGTTGAGTTGCCTTGCGGGCGACGATTGTCCTTGAGCGTGCTTCAAAATTCACTCTCCTCCCGGGGAGAGTCGGCCCGGCAGGGCCGGAGAGGGAGAAATGCCCTTCCCCGGTCGCAAATGAGTCCACCCCTCCAGCATTTCGGATGGCGTGAATTGGATTGTTCAGACACGTTTTCAGACGATCCACGTCCGCCATCTCCGGAGCCACGGCAACTTGAGCGGAAGAAAGCCGATCCGCACCCACGACTTTTTCGTGTCAGCATATGGCACATGAGGTCCGGGGACCACTGAACCTGCCTCTCGGCGCCGAGAACTGGCTTGCGCAGGTCCATACGGGTTCGGGCAACATGGTTGAGCATTTCGTGCATCTGGCCTGTACAGCGGGCGGCTCAGGCATTATTACCGAGAGCCTGCGCCGAAAGCGCGATGCTGCCGAGCGGGGCGTCTTGGCGCAGAGCATCCAGTTTGATAACCGGCTCCGACCGGGGCAGCGCGAATTTCACTGCAATCAAGAAATCCTGGCAACGTTGAAGGAGAACGCAATGAGTCCTTTACGCTCAACGTGGCTGCTGTGCATGTTTCTGGGGACTTGCTTCGTCGCGACCGGTAGCGCCGCGGAGACATCTTCGCCCGCGGCCAAGCTCATCATCAGCCCGAACCATAGGTTCATCGTCCGTCAGGACGGATCGCCCTTTTTCTACCTGGGTGACACAGCGTGGGAACTGTTCCACCGCCTGAACCGGGAAGAGGCAGAGCGGTATCTGGAGAATCGCGCGCAGAAAGGCTTCACCGTCATTCAGGCTGTGGCGTTGGCCGAGTTAGACGGACTCAACGCACCGAACGCTTACGGGCATCGGCCGCTGATCGACAACGATCCCACGAAGCCCGACGTGAAAGACGGGCCGGGAAACGACTACTGGGACCACGTGGATTACATCGTGGAACAGGCCAATGCCCGCAACCTGTTCATCGGGTTTCTCCCCACCTGGGGCGACAAATGGAATAAGAAATGGGGTGTCGGGGGCGGCTCATTCACGCCGGAGAGCGCAGCCATCTACGGCGAATGGCTCGGCCGCCGCTACAAGGACAGGTCGATCATCTGGATCCTGGGCGGCGACCGGCCCGTCGAAACGGACCAGCATCGAGAGATCATCCGGGCAATGGCCCTCGGTCTGACGAAGGGAGACGGCGGTGCGCACCTGAGGACATTCCATCCGCCGGGAGGTAATGGCTCATCCACCTGGTGGCACGACGCGGACTGGCTTGATTTCAACATGCGTCAGAATGGCCACGCCGCCGAATTCACGGGCCGGTATGACCAGACCCGTGCCGACTATGACCGCACTCCTATCAAACCCGTTCTTGACGGCGAACCGATCTACGAGGACCACCCGGTTTCGTTCGACGCGAAGAAGTTCGGCCATTCCATCGCTTCGGACGTGCGGCGACCGCTGTATTGGGATCTTTTCAGCGGAGCGTGCGGCCACACCTACGGCCATCACTCGGTATGGCAGATGTACGACCCCAAACGCGGCCAGCCGATTAACAATCCGCTACTGCCGTGGTTCGAAGCCATCGACCAACCCGGCGCCGGCCAGATGCAGCACGCCAAGAAGCTGCTGCTGTCGCGCCCGTTTCTCTCCCGCATCCCCGACGACTCCGTAATCGTCACGGATTCCGTTCCCACGAGCGTCCCGGGCGCGGGCCGATACCGATTTGTTGCCACGCGCGACAATACCGGCAGCTACGCGCTGGTCTACGCGCCCATTGGACGGACGTTCAGAGTTCGCATGGACAGAATCAGCGGCCCCAAGATCAAAGCGTGGTGGTTCAATCCGCGCTCGGGCGACGCGACGTCCATCGGCGAATTCCCCAACACGGGTGAACGTGCTTTCACACCGCCGGACGCGGGTGAAATGACAGACTGGGTCCTGGTGCTGGATGACGCGGCCAAGAACTACCCGCCCCCGGGAACGCAACCGTGAACTCGCCGCCTTGCGAGATTCCATGGATCCTCGCTCTGGCCGGGTGTGCCTGCAGCGCGCAGTTCCACCCGTTCAGACTGGTACGCTGCCTGAAAAACCAGCCCCCGTTCACATGGCCTTCACCGGAGCGCCACAGTGCGGACAGGTGACGGCTCGCATGGAAATGTGATGCCCGCAGTCAGGGCACGGCCGCAGGTTCGAATTATTCCCGGAGAGCCCTCCGGGCTGTCGCGCGGCAAGCAACCGCGCGAACCCAAATGCCACGAACAAGCCCAAAATCCCGAACGCGATCAACAACTCTAGTGCGCCCAAGATTGCGACCTCCCGCCTCTGTTAGAACGTGTTCGAAAAAGACTACTTCACCCTCGATCGGACGCGACAGCAACCGGGGAGAGCCTGTGCGCTCTCTTCGGACCTGCCGGGCCGACTCTTCCCAAGGACGTCGTGCGGTTTAGAAGTGGTTGCACCGTCGTGATTCATGCTTCACTCTCGCTCTGGGAGAGCCGGGTCGAAGGCCCGGAG
>CAIPEB010000104.1 GCA_903863885.1 uncultured Planctomycetaceae bacterium
CTCGTGGTGATCGACGACCCGCAAACCGACGAGTCCGCGCGCTCGCTGTCGCAGTGCGCCACGCGCGAAGCCATCCTCGCAGGAGCCGTGCTGGGTCTGGCGGGTCCCGGCAAGAAGATCTCGGGCATCATGCCGTGTACCGTGATTCGACCCGGGGACATGGCGGATACCATTCTCAGCCGCCAGGAGCACCCGGAGTGGAACGGCGAACGCACCAAGATGGTGTATGCGTTCCCGGACGATGAGAAACGCTGGCAGCGCTACGCGGAATTGCGGGCGGAGAGTCTGCGGATGTATGGCGACATTCGCCTGGCCACTGAGTACTACGCAGAACATCGCCTGGCGATGGACGACGGGGCGAACGTGGCCTGGCCGGAGCGCTACAACCACGACGAACTCTCCGCGATCCAGCATGCCATGAACCTCAAGCTGCAGGACGAGGCAGCGTTCTACGCCGAGTACCAAAACGAACCGTTGCCGGAAGAGGTGTCGGAATCCGATGAACTCACTGCCGAACAGATCGCCGGCAAGCTCAACCGCATGTCGCGCAGGGACGTGCCCGTCGGATGTAACCACCTCACGATGTTCGTGGACATACAGGCCAATCTGCTGTTCTTTGTAGTGGCCGCCTGGGAGGACGATTTTACGGGGTATGTTGTGGACTACGGCACGTTCCCGGACCAGAGACGGTCGTACTTCACGCTGCGGGACGTGCGCTACACGCTGTCGCTGGCCACCAAGGCCAGTGGCTTGGAGGGCGCGATCTACGCCGGGCTGGGACGGTTGACGGGCGACTATCTGGGGCGCGAATGGCGGCGCGATGACGGGGCCATGCTGCGGATCGACCGTTGTCTGATCGATGCCAACTGGGGTTCATCCACGGATGTGGTGTATCAGTTCTGCCGGCAATCACCGCACGCGTCCGTGGTGATGCCGAGCCACGGGCGGTTTGTGGGCGCTTCCAGCCAGCCGTTCTTTGAGTATCGGCGGCGTCCCGGTGACCGCCTGGGGTTGAATTGGCGGATGCCCAACGTGCAGGGCAAGCGGGCCGTGCGGCACGTGCTGTATGACACCAACTACTGGAAAAGCTTCTGCCAGGCTCGGCTGGCGGTGCCGCTGGGCGATCGGGGCTGCCTGTCACTCTTCGGGGATAACCCGGACACCCATCGACTGTTGGCCCAGCACCTCACGGCCGAGTACCGCGTGAGAACCGAAGGGCGAGGCCGGACGGTAGACGAATGGAAACTGCGTCCCGAGCACGTGGACAACCACTGGCTGGACGGCTTGGTGGGGTGCGCCGTAGCGGCTTCCATGCAGGGCGTGTCGCTGCAAGACCTTGGCGACGCGGCGCCACCCAAGCGCGATCGTGTGAGTTTCGCCAACCTACAGCGAGGACGCCGCCGATGAAGCCAACGCCAGGCAGTCGAAATGACGTGGGCATCGCGTGCTCCGCCTGCGGGTGCCGACATTTCTATACCACGCACACCGAGCCGCTGCGCGACGGGCGGATCCGACGCCGAAAGGTCTGCCGGTACTGCGGGAAGAAATTGCTGACGTACGAAACCTCGGCGTCGATGGGGTTCAAGGCGGGCAGCGACGGAAGCTCTACGGAGTAGTCGTTCAATCGCTTTTCTTACCCGCGTTGCTACATCTGGCACGATTTGCGGAAAACCGCCTGGCATAGCGCGCACCCCCGGCCACTCTTGGCATACATAACTAACAGAGAGATGTGTTGGCGCCGAATCATGTGACGCGCCTCTCGATGTACCAGACGTCACTCGCTCGCTAAGTGGTTTGTGCGTCCATTCAGTCGGGCGCTTTGCCGTCCGACGAACGGGCGAGCAGCAAATCGCATGCGTCACGGAAGTACGTGAAGTGGCCGAAGACCTGCAAGACAAGATCCAAGAGAACGCAGCGGGACCGGCCAAGGTTTCGGGGGACGCCGGGAGCGTCGAACAACACAGTCTGGCGGATCAGATTGCCGCCGATCGTTATCTGGCCGCGAAGGATGCGGCCAAGAAGAAACGCCGGGGGTTGCGATTCAACAAGATCGTGCCGCCGGGCACTGCCTAGTCGCAAGGGCCGCAGGCCGGAGCTGGAGCAGCGGATGTTCAA
>CAIPEB010000105.1 GCA_903863885.1 uncultured Planctomycetaceae bacterium
TCACCGAATTACCTTCATCCGGCGCAGCTGAAAAGCAAAGTCGGAGATGGACTCGTTTCCAAAGCCAATCCGCTTAAGTGCGAGGTTGTCGAATCTCTCAGGCTCCTCGTATCCGTTCACGGTGGTGATCGCATACCTTATTCCGGCGCTGGTGAGCAACTCCCGTTGTTCGGCCTTGAAACGTCCGTTTGGGTAGCTCAGCACTTCGAATCCGAGCCCGAGTTCCTCGGAAAAGTACTTGCGGCAATCAGCCAGGTCGCTGCGGAGTTCTTCGGCGGTCAACGTTTCGAAGGGGTCGTGCCGGTGACTGTGGGGATAGAGTTCCACCAGCTGAGACCGCTTCAGGAACTGAAGATCGGCGACATCGCAAAAGCCATCGGCGTCGGAAGATTCGTGAATCGCGTTATTTGCCTCGAGCAGCAAGTTGACCATATCCTGCCTGGAATTACGTCGCAGTCGCTTCAGATATGCCAGCAGGACACGCTCGATGGTAAGGACCCGGTGGCGGGTATCGCCAAAATAGATATGGGTATCCATCCACGGCACAAGAAGTCTGTCCGACCGAACCAGATCGATCAGGTTGTAAACCTGTTGGTACCATACGGTGTTCTTTGAAACAGCACCCGTGCAGACGAACAGCGCCGCAGGAACTTCCAGTGCTTCCAGGAGGGGAAGCAGACATGTTCGGAAGTCGCGATACCCGTCGTCGACGAGCACCGCGGCGCTGGGTTCGGAAATCGGGCCAGGCGAATTCAGAAGGGCCAGCCATTGGCTAAAGCTAATGAGCTTGAAATGTTTCTTGAGGAAGACCAGTTTCTCGCGCAATTCGGAAACTGTCGGGTGTCCCAGCACCCTCCTCCAATCAGTCACGGGGGTGTTATCGGGCAGCGCTCGGTGAAAAAAAAACGCAGTGAGCTTTCCTTCGAAAGGCCGTACACCACGAACTAACTCCAGCGCTCCGTTCAACGTCCGACGCGCCGCCTTCTTGGCCCACCCCACCACCGGCGATCCCAGGAGATAGTTGTAAACTTCGGGATGAGGTCGGCGATGGACGTAAGCAAGCGGTTTGTCGTAGTGACACCAGACCCCGTCTTCGAGAGAGTCGTGCTTCAAGATGGATGCAAGCTTGGGTGCTGCAGATCGGAAGCATTTCTCGAGCAGCGTGCCTGGAGTGTCAGCGGGCAAGACGGGGATGCGTTCCTGATAGAGGAACGGGCCCGCATCAAGCGCGGCAACAGCCTTATGAATGGTATATCCGACTTTGTCCGTATCGCGAAAAAAGAGCGGCCAGAAAAGAGACCCGCCACCTCGGTAATGCGGCAGTAGACTTGTATGGATGTTAAGCGTGCAGACAGCCGGAATTGATAAAAGCGAATCCGGCAATATCGGAGTGCCGCATATCACGGCCACGTCGGGCCGGAAACTCCGCAGGATGTCATGGCATCCCGCGGATTTGAAGTCCTCAATTTGGACACGTGCGACACCGAGCGCGCAGATATCGCGAAGTGTTGGAAAGTCAGGCCGGTTGAGGAGTCTCCGAAGATGGTATTCGCCGCCCATTGACAATCCGAGGAAGGCCTGAGTACTGGCTCGCAAGCCAAATTGCTTGCGGGCTTTCTTCCAGCCCATGACGCTCAGGAAAACCGCATCCGTCGCATCTCGCTGAACGATCATGGCGACGACATTCACGCCGGCTCGTTTCAGAGTTGCAACAAGGAAAAGGCTTGCCCAGGACTTCTCCGCCATGACAACGACCCGCCGTCCCGGTGTTGGACGGTTCGGCCCGAGGCCAGCCGTCGGAATTGGCGAGTCATCAGCACCCATTACCCATTCTCCTGTGTGTCCCGATTGTCGCGGCGAACGGATTCGAAGTATCGGTGGTCTTCGGTAGCGTGGGAACTCGCGTGTTGCAGGGGATGCTTTTTGATCCGCTCGGGGAATGGCTCTGGAGTGCCCCTGCAGGATCCACTTGCCGAAAGAAGGAGTCGGGCGCTGCGACGGCAACGACCGTCCTCGCCCCGACGGTCTTTACCTTGCCGTTTTGGCCATCAGATGTTTCTGCCCCTTATCTGCATGTCTCGGTCCTGCGCCCTCACATACTCCGCGAGTAATGCGGGCAACGTCGTCTGCGGTCGCAATGTTCGTGCGTGATTAGGCCGGCAGCCTTTCTCCGGGGACAAATCCACCGTGATCGCGAAGTACGAGCGCGGAAATCCAGGACGCCCGGTTGGCGATCGCGTGCCACATTCCGTCCACAGTGCGCGAGAAAACGCCTCGGAGTCGATTGCCGCGATTTTTTTGAGCGTTTCTATTGGCGAACCAACCAGTTCGCTCTGCGGTTTCTCGAGTACCTCTGGTTTCGACAGTGTACATTGGACACGGACAGAGACTCGTCAGCAATGGGTGTGGTCTCCGAGGCGTGTCCGTGTCCGATGGGAACGTATTTGTTGCGGTTCCATTCGGCGGAACGGAACTGGAAATCAACGGATTGCGAGTTGTCGAAAGTGGCATGGCCGGATGTTAAAGGAGCCAAGCCCGCGGCTTTAGGGTTGGGTAATAGCGTTTCCCGCAAACGCAGCGTCTGATAAGCCCGAGATCGAATTGTGACGAGGCGCGGACTTGTCTTCGCGAACTCCGGAAGAATTGGGCGGTCGGGCGCATTCGGTTCTGCAATTCGATGTCCGTCGCCATTGCGGAGACCCGCCGGCCGGAAAGCCCCATTGGTCGCGGGAATACCAACAGATTGTGGTCGGCGGCGGGGGCAAGATGTAGGTCGGGCGGTGGCCGCATGAAGCACCCGGCGCGCTCGCAAAGCACTTTTGGTTTTCACGACACACGGGGAGGATGCCGATGAAACGCCACTTTATGCTGGCCGTGATTTGTTGCGCCGGGGTCAGGCTCATGGCCGATGGCATCGTTGCTGGGCAAACAGCAATCCAAGCAGCCGAAACGTACATCGCGACGGTGCGAGTCACGGACAGCGTGGTCAACACGGTCAAGCCGCTGCTGTTCGGCGACAACATCGAATGGACCAACGACGGAATGGGATTCTGGCTTGCCAAGGAGAAGCGGCTCGACGAGAAACTCATCGCAGAGGTCCGGGCCGCGGGCGTGACCCATCTGCGTTACCCGGGCGGGACCCTCTCCGATTATTTCGATTGGACCAAGGCCATCGGCGACGAGCGGCAGCCGATCCCCAACCCATTTGCAAAAGGAAAACCTGAGGATCCGCGATTCGGACCCGGGGAGTTCATCGATCTCTGCCGCCGGCTCGACATTCCCGGCACGATCACGCTCAATGCGGGGACGGCCAAGCCGGAGGATGCCGCCGGCTGGGTGAAGTACTTCCTCGACCAGGGCTTTCCGGTCACGGCCTTCGCGGTCGGCAATGAAATCTACATGGCCAAGCCCCCCGAGCCCATCGTCAAGACGCCCGAGCAGTATATCGATTACTACCTTCGTTGCCGCGAGGCCATCGACAAGGTTGCCCCCGGAACCAAACTCGGCGTGATCGGTCTGCATGACACCGGCGAGTTTTCATTGAGCCAGCACAAGGACTGGATGGAAAAAATCCTCTGCGCCCTGGGGGACAAGATCAGCTTCATCGACGTGCACAATGGCTACGCCCCGGTGGCCCGCGTGGTCCCTGGCGATCCCAAGGCGAGAGTCGAACCCGACGACGAGTTCGCGGCCTGTTTGCTCGGGGCGTCAGTCTACGTCGAGGAAAATCTCCGGGCCACCAAGGCTGACCTGGCCAAGTACGCGCCGTGCGGGGGCAAGAACATCGAAATCCACGTCACGGAGTACGGTCCGCTGGTGTATCCTCTTGGGATTCTCCAGGCAAGCGAGGAGTTGCCGTGGAACCGGTCGCTGGCCGGAGCGCTGTATCAGGCTTGCCTGTTCAACGTCTTCGCAAGGGAGCCGCAACTCACCAGTGCGAACCACCTGCCGCTCCATCAGGACGTGTTCGGGGCGCTCGTCGGTGTGCACAGCACGCTGTTCTTCGGGCAGAAGAACTGGCGCAACATCGTATTTCACGTATTCCAGATGTACTCGAGGATGGGGGGCCGGGAGGTGCTGGATGTGGAGGTTCAGTCGCCGGTTTACTCAACTCGTGCCATTGGCATCGTGCCTTGCCTCCGGGATGTGCCCTTTCTCGACGCGGCCGCCTACCGCACGCGGGACGGGCAGAAACTCACGCTCTTCCTGGTCAATCGCGATGTCCGCCGAGCCGCCACGGTCACGCTCGATCTTGGGAAGGCAGCCTGGCGCGCCGGAGCGATGACGACCCTAAAGGCCGACAGCTACAAGGCCGAGAACGGACCATCGCAGCCGGACAAGGTTGTTCCCATAACGTCGGACCTGCATGATTTCACCTCCGTTCAATTGTCCAAGCATTCGCTGTTGCGAATCGATTTCGATAAGAAATGAGGCCGATTTGGGCGGGACGCCGTCAGCAGGCGTAGAAGCCGGTGGGATGCAAACAGCCAAGACTCGGAAATCTGCCCGAATGAACTTCACCTCACCTTTTGGTCCGGCCGGAGCGTCATAACTCGCCACGTGTTGTTACTCACTTCCGGAAACAGTCAGCTACCGCAACCAAAGGAGTCCTTGTGCAAGACTCACCCTCGCTCCCACCGAACCGCCTGCATTCATTGTTGTTCTGCCTCTTGGTGGGCTTGTTGAGCATAATCGCCGCCGAAGTCGTATCCGGCTCGAACCGCTTTCCCTTCGTGGGACCCGCCGGAATTAATGTGATGGGTTGGCTCATCACTTACCCGGTCTACCTGTTGCATACCGTTTTCCTCGCCGGGCTCATCGCCCGCGCCAACCGAACCTCGTGGCGCTCGCTGCTCTTCGCGGGCTCCATTTTTGCGCTCTATGAGTGCTACATCATGAAAGTGCTCTGGAACCCCTTCTGGTCGCCCGAGTTCGCCCTGATGTTCGGTGGTATCTCCTGGAGCCACTTCGTTATGCTCATCACTTGGTGGCATCCATTGATGGCCTTTGCACTTCCGATCTTACTGGCAGAAATGTTCCTGGTGCGAGAACCGCTGTTTTTGAGTGGTCTGCCCGAATGGCTGCAACGAAAGCTGTTGGATCCGCGTTTCGCCAAACGCATTTGGGTGGGCGTGGCCGTGTTCGTCGGTGTGTGCAGTATTGTAGGGCAGCCGGCATGGTTGGGGCTGCTGGCGGTGGCGGCGCACGGTCTGACGGTTTTGTTCCTTTTCTGGCTCTGGCGTGTTCTCGGTTACCATCGACGCTTCTTGATGCGCGACTTGCTGCCTGGTCCCGTTGGTCTCACGGTCTGCGGACTGCTCCTGGCTGCGCTCTACGTCTGGGCGACGCCCAACGTGATGCCGGAGCGCTTGCCGGGTCTCAAAGGGCACCTTACCGTCATTGGGCTCTACGTTCTCTTCCTCGCTTTTATTGGGATCGACCGACCCGTGATCTCGGCGGCGAACGCCCCGTTCGCGGCACTCTTTCCGCTTGTGAGCCTGCGCCCTTTGTTCGGTGCGATCCAACTCGCTTTTGTCGCGGGACTTCCCTTTATCCTCCTGGGGCCCTGGACGGTCCTACTCTATCTATTGCACTGGTGGGTCATCTCACCTGCCTTCGGGCTACCGCTCTACTTCGCGGCCTTCGTCGTGGCGCTGCGTTTGCGATTCGGGTCGCTCGCGCCCGCGAACGCCGCGTTCAATGACCGCTCGATTGTCTCTGCGTCTCGTGCGGATGTCACAACGACGCAGACCTGGTGAAGAGGCAAGCGGCTGCCGAGAGTGAATGTGAGCCTCCAACAGTCAAACGCTTGCCAACGTAAACTCGAGTAACTGACTCGGGGCGGGCGCGGCGAGCCACTGCAGGCCCTGCGCGATGAATGTTCCTCAGCGAGCGCCGGTCAGACCAGAAGTAGTCTGTTGGGATTCTCACGAAACACTCTTTCTGGAGGACTTGATCGGGTCTGTTGCAGCCCAGGTGCATTGCGGTGTGATTGAGCGGGCGGGTGAGCGGCGATCCGGCAAGACGATGGCTCTTGTCCACGTGGCGTCGCTGGCCTATGGCGAAGAACTCAGTCTGCCGGACGACGCTCGGCCAATCGATGTATAGTTGTACGCCGCCAGCCATCTTGTCTTCTTCACCTCCGGACGTACTCTGGGCCTGACCGGATTACGCTATGACCTTGCACCGTGCTGTCGCGACGGCCGGATCGAGTGTCTTCTGTCAAAACAGCGGGATCGCTCTGCATCGGTTGTGTCACGCGTCACCCCGGACGGTCCATCTGGGCTAGTATTGACTTATCTGACAGGAGTCGACTGGCCGTCGCGCCCGGACCGCAGGTTGATCTTCATTTCCGACGGCGTTGCACGTGTCACACCGAATACGAAAGACTGGCCGTCCCGAAAACTCGTTCGCAATTCACAGTTCTCGAATGCCACGCCTCCTGGAATCGGCTGTCGCGACTTCCAGTAGGTATACCTCGCGTTCACGGCTGCTTGAAGATCGTCATGAACGGAGTCCTTGTCGACCTTCCAATACTGGGTTACTGGAACGCCGCCATAGTGCCAAGCGGGACTGCCCGGAAACGGAAATACCGCAGCGGGATCGATTTCGTCGCCCGTGACCGCCACGATCACGTCGCCAGTCGCATTTCGGGCAAGTCGCGGCAGCAAGTACACCCTGTGCGGCGCAAATCCATCCCCGCGAAACTGAGGGTAAAGCTGCGTGCTGCTGACCACCTCATCCCGCAACCAGAGGCGGCGTGTGCGGGTCAGATTGCCCATGGTGGCCGTAAGTATGCAGGTCTCGATGGGGAGACTTCCCGAAACCGAGTGAACTGCGATCCGAATTTCGTCCGGAGCGTCGCTGCGTTGTGTTACGATCAAACGGACGCGAGCTCCATTTGAAAACGGCTCGACATTGATTGGAACTTCCAATTGCTCGACGCCCGCATCAACTGACGAGATTCTGGCGGCCTCAGCCCAGAATCGTTTTCCCTGAGTGTTGTCGAGCGCACTGAATTCCAACTCGCTGAACCCGCGCTGCCCGGCAACAACTGGCTCAACTGCAAGGAAGTTCACGAGTGCGTGCCCGCGATCCGGTTTGACCGGCGAGCCGATGCGGATCAAGCCGCGGGGACCGCCGTTGCGTCCGCCAAAACCTGAAGGGTGAATCGCAAACTCCATCCCGTTCGGCAGACCCCATTTCGCCTCGTCGGTCTGCAGCCATGCGGGAGTGGTTGACTCGGAATACCCAACTGCAGGCCGCGACGGACTTGCGGACAAAGTGAAGGCGCCTGTTACCATGCGCTGCAGGATGTCCCGCCGATTCGGAAGTCGATCCGATTCGGAACGCAGCATACCTTGCCTCGAAGTCGAAACACGCAACGGCATCTTCATGCCTCCGCCGACCGGCAACCCTCGACGCCGTGTCGCTCTTAATTGCTATGAGTCCGTGCGCCGCCTTCTCCGTCATGGATACGCGCAACAGCGGCGCCGAGTCCACGACTCTACTCCGGTAGTCAAATGCCGCCCGCCTGACGCCTGTCTGCGATACTCGATGGCAGAAGACGCAGAAGACGTACGGGCAGGCACGGAGGTTTCTTGATGCGGACAAATGATTGTATCCAACCCGGGCGATCGTTGCCTCGGCCGCCTCCGCCGCACAGCACGCGGGCGCGAGGCGTACTTGCCGGGACAGTGTGCAACACGTACAAGGGATCGGACGTCACCGGGATGGAGTCGAAGGCCGGATCCCGAGAGGCGGCGGCTAGGTTCGTGGAATCCGGCTTCACGAATCGAAGGTGAGCATCAATGACTCGGCAACGAAGCGGTGCGTGGAGCTTTTGGGTCGCGCTTTTCGCGTTGGTCATGTTGTGGGGACTGTTTCCCGAGAAAGCCCGAGCGGTTTGTGTCACGCCCGAGGAACTGTCGGCGGCCCGCCGTTGGGTCGCGGCGAAGTTCGAGGGGGCAATCAATCCCGGACCGCTCGAACCGGGATTAATTGTCCTGGCCAATCATGATTCCGTGCTGAAGAACACCCGCGGCGAGGGCCGCCCGCTTACTATTGCGAAGACCTCCTACGACCACGGGCTGTATTGCCATGCGGTCAGCCGCGTCGTAGTCCACCTGCCGAGTCCGGGCAAGACGTTCACCGCTGTGGCCGGCGTCAATTCGGATTCCCAGACCATCGGCGGTCGGGGCAGCATCGCGTTCTCCGTGCGTGTGCGTGGCGAATCCGCGTTCCGTTCTGAAGTGTTGCGCGAGGGGATGGCCGCCGTCCCTGTAAGAGTGGACCTTGGCGGAGCCACCGAATTCGTGCTCGAGGTCAGCGATGCGGGCGACGGGATTTCCTGTGATCAGGCCGATTGGGCCGCAGCCCAGGCCGAGCTGCAAGACGGCAAAGTTGTCCGCCTGGGAGACCTCTCCTTCTTGGCAGAAGATCCCGGTGCGACGACCGAAGCGCCTTTCTCGTTTGTCTGCGACGGCAGGCCTTCCGCAGGCTTGCTCGACAAATGGACGCTGAAACGCGGCCTGCGCGAACTCGACGACTGCCGCACCGAGTACACCCTGACTTACACGGAACCCGCAAACGGTTTGGTGGTCCGCGCCGTGGCCGTCGGGTACCGCGACTTTCCCACTGTTGAATGGACGCTGTACTTTCGGAACAACGGCACTGTCGACACCCCGTTGCTGACTGACATCCAGGCCATCGATACCAGGTTTCGACGCGGCAACGAAGGCGAGTTCACGTTGCACCACAATACGGGAAGTCCTGCCGGCCCGAACGATTATGAACCGCACGCCACGCCTCTGCGGCCCACGGCGACGCAACGAATTGCCACCTCCGGTGGCCGACCGACGAACAGCAACATGCCGTACTTCAACGTCGAATGGCCGGGGCAAGGCGCGATCGTGGTCCTCGGCTGGCCCCGTCAGTGGGCTGCGGAATTCAGCCGCGATGATGGGGCGGGACTGCGAGTTCGCGGCGGCCAGGAATTGACCCGCTTTAAGCTTCACCCGGGCGAGGAGGTTCGCACACCTTTAGTCGCGGTCCAGTTTCGGAAGGGGGACGTGGTCCAGTCGCAGAACGTCTGGCGGCGGTGGATGCTCGCTAACAACTTGCCCAGGCCCGGCGGGAAGCCCGTGGCGCCGGGCCTCATGATGTGTACCAGCGATTCTTATCCCGGCATACCGGAAGGTGCCCTAGAAACAATCGCAGTAAATTGCATAAGCGAGTGATGGACTCACAACTCATGCCGGTGGGCCACCTCGCTCGAGTCTGACCGCCAAGGAGATACAGGATGATTCGTCGATTGCCTGCCGCACGCAAAATTGCCGCTATGGCTGTGTTCTTCGTCTGCTCCGCTACAGTGGCTCTCACCGCCAGAACGGCTGAATTCGTCTGGATAGAGGGGGAGCAGCCGTCGTCCGCAAGTGTCGACGTTCAGCGGACCGGTTGGGGAAACACTCAGTTCCTGTCGGGCGGAAACTGGCTCCATTGCAGCATAGACGCCGGAAAGGTCGAAGGCACCGTTCCTGCGGAAGGTGTCAGCCTGAAATACGCATTCCAGACCGCGAAAGATGCGACCTATCAGATCTGGTGCCGCATCGGCTTCGAATTCGCCCGTTCCGCCTTCGATTGGCGAATCGATGACGGGCCATGGAAGCAGGTTTCGCCGGACGTACTCACCACCGACTTGATGGAGATCGCTTTTTGGTGTGAAGTTGCCTGGTTGCAACTGGGCGACCAGCCGTTAACTGCCGGGCCGCATACGTTGGAGCTCCGCCTGCCCAAGACAAAGAACGAAAAAGGTGAAACCGGACGCATTCTCTTTGCCTGTGACGCGATTTGTCTTTCCGCCGGAACGTTTTCGCCGAACTCGAAATTCAAGCCCGACGAGGATGGGCGTGACGATCTCGACCGACAGGCGTCCGAAACCGTCTTCAAGCTGACTGAACCGAAGTCCGCGCCGGACCGCGTTGCGCTTCCGTTAAGCGGTCTTTGGGAAGTCTGCCGCCATGACGAGCAATTGCCCGGCCCGGTCGCCGAGCCCATTGGCGACTTTCCCACAACACCTCACTGGAAAGCCATCCCGGTACCTGGCGATAAGAACAAGCTCCGCAGCGACCTGCTGTTTGCGCACCGTCTGTGGTACAGAACGCGCGTCGAGGTGCCCGCCTCGATGGCCGGCAGGTCGATCTACCTGGACTTCCCCTACAACGCGTTGAACACGAC
Source organism: uncultured Planctomycetaceae bacterium (assembly GCA_903863885.1). GTDB lineage: Bacteria > Planctomycetota > Planctomycetia > Pirellulales > Pirellulaceae > CAIPEB01. The sequence goes on from CAIPEB010000105.1 coordinate 10,237, forward strand.
CGTGTATGTCAACGGTGTGTTTTGCGGCTTTGAAAAGAACCCGTTCGTTCGATTCCAGGTCGACGTAACGCCCGGCATTCGAGCCGGCCAGGTGAACGAGATTTCGGTTGGAATTCGCGACACCTACTACGGCCGCTCGGCCGACCCGAAACGGCCGTTGAAACTCCGCAAGACGTTCAATCTTCCGCTGAAATTTCTAAGCGACGGTTTTCAGGATCTCGACTATCCCGTCTGGAATTGTCCGCAGTCCGGCATCCTTGGATCGCCGATGTTGGTGGCGACCGGCGGCAGCGTCTATGTGTCCGACGTTTTCGCGAAACCGTCGGTGGCTGAGAAACGTCTGGATGCCGAGGTTACTCTCCAGAACACTTCGACAAAGGACGCCGTGGGCGAAATTCGCTGGGAGGCCGTGGATGAGAAGACGGGCACTGTTGAACATGCGTTCGCAACCGCGCCGATCCGAGTTCCGGCCGAAAGGACCCAGGTATTGAGCCTTTCCGGCCACTGGGCGAATCCGAAACTCTGGTGGCCCGACTCGCCGCACCTGTATTCGTTGCGCACGACGGTGGTCGTTGATGGCAGGGCAATCGACGTCAAAAACACGCAATTCGGCTTTCGCGAGTGGCGAATCGACGGAACCCAGTTCACGCTCAACGGCGTTGTCTGGCACATGTGGGCCGATCTGGTAGGTGTCCAATCCAGCCCCGAGGCCTGGCTCGAAGCCTACCGCCGCACGAACCAACGCACTACGCGCATCGGCACTGCCGGCCAGGCGAGCCACGATTCGCGCTGGCTGGGTCTCGAACCGCGCGAAGCGCTGGATTTCTGCGATCGCAATGGGGTCGTCGTTCGCCGCAACACGACTCTCGACGGCGAGGCAATCGGCAATAACTTCAGTGAAAGCGACCCGGAGACTCGCAGTCAACAGGGCGGTTCTGAGTTGAAACTGGCTCTGATGAAGAACTGGCGCGAGCAGTGCGTTGCGCAAGTCAAAGGCGAGCGCAACCATCCATCGATCCAGATCTGGTCGATCGAGAACGAGTTTGCGTTTATCAACTTGATCAATCTGCTGGGCAACTCGCCCAATATGGATCGCTATGAGGAAGAAATCACCAAGACGCACGACGCGGTGATGGCGGTCGACCCGACTCGTGCGGTAATGACCGACGGCGGCGGTGCAACCAAGGCCAATACGCTGGGCGTCCAGGGGGACCACTACGTCGCAACCCTTGACACCCGTTATCCTGACTTGGCCTACGAACCGTTCGTCGAGGGCGGTGGCCGCGGTCGCTGGAAATGGGACCAGAAGCGTCCGCGATTCCTCGGCGAGGATTGGTATGCTCCGGGCATCAACCCGGCCGACTATGCGATGTGGGGCGGCGAAGTGGCCTTCCAGGGAAAGGCCGCCACGCGCGACGCCGTCGCCTTGATCTACCGGATGCTCAATGAGGGCTATCGCTGGGGTGGCCACTACGCGGCCTGGCATTTCTGGCTCGGCGGCGAAGGAGGGCCCGCACAATGGGGCTCCAACAATCCGCGGGCCGTGTTCGTGCGCCAGTGGGATTGGACGTTCGGATCAGGGCAATGCGTTAAACGGACCTTCGGCATTTTCAACGATACACAATACCCCGACCCGATCACCTTCACGCGCCGTCTGACGGTCGACGGGAAGGAAGTCTACGCCAAGAGCACAACGCACCGAGTTGTCCCCGGCATGGCCGAGAAGTTCGACGAGGACATCTCGATGCCGCCGGTTGCCCAGCGTAGGGAAGGGGAGTTGCTTCTCGAACTCAGTGTTGGCGGGGAAGTGATATATAAGGACACGAAGGCCGTTTCAATTCTCCCTATTCCGTCTGCCGAGGGAATTGACGCAGCTTCGATTGCCGTCTTCGATTCGGCGGGCCAGACCGTCGCGCAACTTAAACGACTCAATGTGCCTTTCCAGCAGATTCAGACGCTCGACTCATTGCCGGCCAATGTCAAGGTCCTGCTGGTCGGACGCGACGCCATCGAGGAGGGCCAAAGCACCTCGACTCAATTGGCCGTCTATGCGTCGACGGGGCGGTCCGTCATTGTGCTGGATCAGTCCCATCCGCTGAAGTATCAAGCCATCCCCGCGGAAATGCAGTTGGCTCCGCGAACCAGCAAGAGTGACTTTGGCGACGACATTCCCGCCGCCGACGGCACCACTGCGTTTATCGAGGACTCGTCGCATCCCGCGGTTATCGGTCTGCAGAACAAGGATTTCTTCACTTGGGGGCCGGACCACGCAGTCTTTCGTAATGCCTACCTGAAGCCGACGCGGGGTGCCAAGAGCCTGGTGCAGTGTGGTTCGCGATTGAAGTATTCGGCCTTGGTCGAGGTGCCGGTCGGCAGGGGCGTGATGTACCTGACCCAACTGGATATGGGCGCCAAGTTGGACAGCAATCCGGTCGCACAGCATATGCTCCTGAACCTGATTCGCGCCGGACTGAATTACCGGTTGGAGTTCGCCGATGTGGTCACCGTGATCACCGACGAACCGCTGGGCAAGGCCATCGATGCAATCGGCTTGAAGTACGACAAGGCAACGCGACCCGTGGCTGCGCTCCAGGATACAACGAAGAAGGTCGCGATCGTCTCGGCGACGCCGGACCATCTCAAGCAATTGGCAGCCGATCCGGCGGTGTTGGACTCTTTTTGGAGCCGCGGCGGGACGCTCATGTTGTGCGGGCTGTCGCCGGAAGGTCTGGCCGACTACAACCGGATCGTCGGTGTCGAGCATTTTATTCGGCCCTTCAAACGAGAACGAGTGACTTTCCCTCCGGTGCGCAATCCGCTGACTTCCGGCCTGACCGTGGGTGATATCGTCATGTTGTCCGGCCAGCGCATATTTGGCTGGACTGCCGACGAATACGTTGCTTCCGATGTGTTCAAGCATGTGGTGGACCTGGAGGACATTGCTCCGTTCGCAAAGAGCGACTTTCCGTCCTTCGATAACATCGTCAACGGTTTCGTCGGATCCGACGGTTGGCCGTTGATCATCGACTTTGAGTACCCCAAGGACGGCAAGCCGTACCAAATCCAACTGGAACTGCCTTCCGAAGAGACCATCGTGGAATACACCCACGACCAGTCGATCAACTACAGTCCGACGACTCGCATCGCGCTGTTGTTCGACGGAAGAGACCGTGTCGAGTTCGCGTTGGACGCCGGCGGCGATGCACAGACCTTTGCGATCGACCCGCCGCGCCGGGCCCGACGTGTGACGGTCCAAATCGTCGAGTGGCGACCTGACCCAACCAAGGGGCCTAATATCGGCATCGACAATATTGCGTTGAAGGTGCAGCGCAGTCCACAGTGGAACGCCACGGTCAAACCCATGCTGAACCTGGGCGGCATGGTGCAGTACGTCAAGGGTAAGGGCTGCGTCGTGCTCTGCAACGTGAATTTCCAGGACAACGAAGCGGTACCGGTGAACCAGACCAAGAAACGTACGATCCTCGCCACCGGATTGCGCA